>CAJPPL010000002.1:0-173182 GCA_905372585.1 Streptococcus oralis | reverse complement strand
GATAGTGCGAATTTGATCATAAACCTTTTTATAAGGCAAATGAAATTCAACATCCTTTAGAACACCGTCTACGTATCCTCTAGCCTGCTTGACTGCATAGTCTGGCTTCAGGATAAGGTCTGTTCCGTCCTCTAAGCGAGCTGTCGCACCTCCTTGTTTTCCTAAGTTTTTTAAGTCCTTTAGGCGGACGGTTATTTCATCTGTCATAGATTTCTCCTTGAAGTTGAAAGGCGAAATAACGCCGTGCTGTGTAAAAACGTATTTTTACATCGGTATTTCATGCGCTGGGTTTATAGTCTAGGAACCCTTACTCCTTCAGCTTATGATCATTATCATGCTTTTTCGTTCAGTGGCTGGACTAGATATCCTTTTCTAGTTTGCTGCTCGCCCCCGTTTCTTTTTTATCCATAGCCACGCTGTATCAGGGCAAGCCTTGTATTCAGTTTTCAAAGGTCTGTAGTTTAATGACTTCTCGGTCAATATAGATTTATCTGTACTAGGTTTGGTCCGATTCTGATCCTAACAGGTAGTCAATAGTTACCCCAAAGTATTCTGCTACTTTTTTAGCATTTTCAAGACTTATCTGACTATATCCTGTTTCCCAGTTCGATATGGTGTTACGAAATACTCCTATCTGATCAGCCAAGGCTTGCTGAGATAGTCTAGACTGCTTTCGTAATTCTCTGATACGATTTTGTGTTTGTTTCCTCACATCTACTTGTCTCCTTCATCATTTGGACTTGATAGTATTTCATCATCCAGCAAAGAAGCATTATCCACTTCATTTATAACTTTGCCAATAGTACACAATAATAAACCGATAAAAAATATAATCATTAACCCTAGCTGAAACATTACTATCCTCCTGATATTGTTCCTTATTTTGTCCGATAAGTTATCTTCTTCACCCATCGAGGATTGATAGAAAACGGCGGAGTCGCTGATGGAAAATTCATACTCGCTCCTGTTCCAAATGAACTTGATACCAATTTTTCTAGTTCCTCTAAGTTGGAAGTGATGGAAATACTGTCTACCGTTTTATCAAAATACTCTACAATCATTTCAATCTCTTGAACTGGTTGAGAAGGTGTAGCCTTCACAGCTTGTAATCTGTTCATTCTCTCTTGGTTATTAAACAATCCCATGAAATCAATCCTCTTTCTGTTGCCATGATGAGAAAATTTGGCTGAGTTTCTCAGCTCTTTCTTTTTTCGGTAAATCAAAAACAGCTTTAGGAATCATATAGATTTTCTCCTTCGGGCTACGACCAATCGATAGCACTTTGCCATCAATTGGTCTAAATTCATCTTTTAACATGTTTCAACTCCCTTAGACAATTCTGATAAATAGCTATTGAGTTTCGTCTCCGGTAGTTTATCTGGATAATAACGTGCAATCAGACTTGGACACTCATCAGGGAATTTTTTGGCGTACTCGCTTTGTCCTGATACCTCCAGGAAACCATGTTCTTTTTCAATGAGTAGAGCCATCTTCCAAAAACGAATCATCATTTTGTAGAAGTAGGCTGGGACATTCTGGATTGATTTTCCTTCAGCCTCTCCAGTTTTAATTTTGAAAATCAATTTATCAAGCTCACGTTCAAGATCTTGCAACCAAACCTCTCCATAAATTTCCTGATCAGCTAAGAGGTTGTTGTAATTCTTCTCAACTTGACGTTTCGATTGATAGATTTTATTTTCAAGAATTTTTGCATCTTTTCCAAACAAACTGAGTTTCTGAACTAGTTGAGGAGAAAGAAAACCATGTTGCCCCATTCTAAACGCTTCAGAAATTGATAAACCAGATAAAGATGACTCGCCCTCGTATCGATTAGTATCGTATGAGGACTCTGTCTGACTCCTCTCTGTATTTATTCCGTCCGATTCGTGGACGTTTTGAAGTCCATTTTGCGGACGTCCGTTTTTGATACTTTCGCTATTACCAATGCTTTGGGGTACTTTTTCATATAGAACTTTACCAAAGGCATTAACCCTCTTCAGTAACTCACCATCAGCTGAATAGTGCTCCACTATTTCTAAATTAGCATCGACTAGCTGAAGATAAAGTCTATTCGGCTTATTGAGTCCCTGCCTAACTTCTCGTAAGAGACCATGTTCTTGTAGTTCTTTCTTGATCTTAGTAACCTTCATCTTTCCCTTATCCAATAGCAGCATCAGGTCAGAAACTGTAAAAATTAGAAAGACCGCTCCATTTTCATCAACGTAATCTCTATTTCCCTTCTGGAATGAACTGATACTTAATTTACAACGATTATAAAGAGCGCCATAAGCTAACTTAGCATCAGATGAAAGACCCGTGTAAGAACTAGTCAATTTGACATAGCCGTTCTCATTGTGTTGAATACGGGTGAAAAAGATTTCTGGAATTTGATAAAAAGTTAGAGTGGCTAGTTGGTCAATCGTGATATCTGCCATTAGTAGCCTCCTACAACTTGTAATCTCAAGCCACCAGCTTCAGGAAAATAGACAAGATGAGTTTGTTCTAACTCTTCAATAGCTGCAATAGCACGGCTTTTAGTCCATCCCATTGTATTCATCAAATCTAAAATCATTACGTCTCTAGTCAACCTTGAGACCTTTGTTTGGTGTTGTTTCATAGGTAATCCTTTCTTGTCACAAACTAGTGTTAATTCACAGCTATATCATAATGTATAATGAGAAATTCTATTTTAAAGGGACAATCAATAAATTATCGAACTATTTCCTTTATCTGTTTGATAATATCTCTTTCCTTTTTATCAAGTTCTATGTATTCCTGTAGGAGTTTTGACTTTTTTTCACTGATAAAAGAAAGTTCTTTAACTAACTCTATCAATATTGTTGCGTTTGGTTTATTAGCCATAGAGTTCTCTTCATAACCGAGGAGATATGGGATAGATACTCCAAAATATTCTGATAATAGTTGCGCATTTCTGGCATTAGGAATTCGACTTCCCTGATTATAATTTCCAACAGTAGAGTAACCTATTCCAGTTGCCTCACTTATCTCCTTCAGGGACATCCCCCTATCTCTAACAAGTGACTGGAATGGGGTCATCTTTTTGCTTCCGTCAGTACCAGAATTATCATCTAGTCCTAGTAAGTATGGGAGTGTTACTCCAAAATAGTTTGCGAGAATCTTAGCATTTTCTACAGTGAGATTCGTTTTCCCATTTTCGTATTTTCCGTACTGAGACTGGTTAGTATTCAAAACTTTTGCCAAGTCAGCTTGAGTCAGTCCTTTTTCTTTTCTTAGTTTTTTAAGTCTATTAGACATCCGGATTCCTCATTCTGTAGTATTTATTGAATAACCTCCAAGCTTTAAATGGGTTTTGTCTAGAATGATTTTCAAAAAATACGACATAATAACAACCTTTATTCAAGACTTTTTCAAAATCATTTTTCGATACAGATAAACCGAAATCTTCACGATCGCCAAGACCAAGTAAAAAATACTTTCCCCATCGTTTTTTTACTGGGACACTCCTAAACATCAGTTCATTAAGTTCTAGTGATTCTTTTGAATAATCAAAGCTATAAATATAGCATGCCACCAATACTTTCTTGCCAAACATTCCTTATTTCCTTTCACACATACCCCATCAATTCTGGATTAAACTCCAGAGTCAACCACAAGGCTTCATCTTGAGTCAATTGGCTAGTTTGTCCCCAAGTTCCATCTCTCGCTCTTCTGGAGTACGGATATGTACCAAGGCTAATTCTAGGACGTAATTCATGAATAACATTATCTTTCATAACTCTCCAGAGAAGACTAGAAGGTCTATAGTAATAGCCGTCCCCAAGCCAAACTCTATTGAGATCATCGTATACAGATACTTTTTCATCAGAATTTCCTTCAGGGATACAATCAACCATATTTTCATTCTTATCAAGATCTATTACATCGAAAATTTCTAACGAATCAATATCCATAACAATTTCAATATTATCTGACATTTTTTCTCCTTTCTTTAATTTTTGCAACGAAAAAAGAGAGCGATTTTCTCGCTCTCTCAGGTTATATGATATTTAATTTTTCACTTTCCCAAAACTCTAGACACTTAGAATGGAAAATTTGGAAGTTTCAGTTTTTATCATTTTGAAAATAAAAAGAGAAGATAAAATTTGTCTTCTCTACATGAAAATATTGTATGGCATCAAAGCAAAAGTAACTGGCTTTACACTATTTGTTAAGATGTAATTTGATTCAAAAAGAAAAGATAGATTTAAAAGTGGGGCAAATGATGGAGCAAATCAGTTATAGACAAGCAAAAAAGCCTTGAAATTAAGGCTTTTTCCTGTTGTATTTAGTGCCCCCTACAGGGATCGAACCTGTGACCCACGGATTAAGAGTCCGCTGCTCTGCCAGCTGAGCTAAGGAGGCAAAGAAAAAGCTGTATTGGTGCCGAATCTTCACGGTTTGTATTGAACCCGCGCAATTAAGCAGGTGGGCAACTCGCTCTAACTGAAGCTGTTTCCGTGTGAGACGGCTTACATGCTGTTAGAAGACTTTTGTTTCCCTAATAATACAAAAAATAGTCGGTCAACACTTAAGTGTGAAGTCGTACACCACAGCGTTTCTATGTTTATATGATACCACTTTTTTTAAAAAATTCAAGAGGAAAATTTATTTTTTTTGAAAAGGATTTCACAAGTTTCTTAATTTATCAATGGTTTCCTTACGTTGGGCTAAGGCCCGTTCGTACTTGCCAGTTTCCTCTGGTGAAAAGTAGCTATGATTGCGAATCTTTTCTGGCAAGTAGTCTTGTTTGACCCAGTGTCCAGGATAGTTGTGTGGATAGAGATAGTTTTGAGCGTTGCCCAATTCCTTGCTACCACTATAATGTCCATCACGCAGATGTCGTGGAATGGGCAAATGCCCTGATGTTTTGAGGTCAGCAAGAGCCTTGTCCATAGCCACATAGGCTGAGTTGGATTTTGGAGAAAGGGCCAAATCAATCACGATATTGGCAATGAGAATGCGAGCTTCTGGGAAACCAATTCTTTGTGCAGCATCTAGAGCAGTTACGGTATGAATCTGGGCTTCAGGATTGGCCAAACCAATATCCTCATAGGCAATCACAGTCAAACGACGAGCGAGACTAGGCAGATCCCCAGCTTCAATCAAGCGGGCTGCGTAATGAAGACTGGCATCCACATCCGAGCCGCGGATGGACTTTTGCAGGGCTGAGAGGACATCATAGTGGCCATCCCCATCCTTGTCCATAGTTATATAGCTCCTTTGCAGACTGTTCTCCATGATATCAAGAGTGATATGGCGGATGCCCTTATCATTTTCAGGGGTAGAGAGAACAGCCAAGTCAAGTGAGTTGAAGGCAGAGCGAAGATCTCCGTTTGTAGAGGTTGCGATAAAATCCAGCGCATCCCCATCTAGCTCAACTGGGAAGTCAAAACCACGCTCAGGATTAGTGAGAGCGATCTGAATCGCTTCTTTAACATCTTGATTGGCCAAGGGTTCTAACTCAAAAATCTGAACACGGCTACGAATGGCTGGAGTGACAGAAAAGAAGGGATTTTCAGTTGTGGCCCCAATCATGATAACCAGACCACTTTCCAAGAGTGGCAGAAGAAAGTCTTGCTTGGTCTTATCGAGACGATGAATCTCGTCCAGTAATAGGACTAATCCTCCTGAGAATTTAGCTTCTTCAGCGATTTCTTGGAGACGTTTTTTACTATCAACAGTGGCATTGAAGGTCCGAAAGGCATACTTGGTGGTTCCAGCGATGGCTGAGGCAATACTGGTCTTACCAATACCTGGAGGTCCGTAGAGAATCATGGAGGACAGACGATTGGCTTCCACCATGCGACGGATAATTTTTCCTGGTCCGACCAGATGCTCCTGACCGATGACCTGGTCGATAGTTTTTGGGCGCATGTGAAGCGCGAGATTGTCTGGCATAGCAGTCCTTTCTAACATGGATTTTCTGATGTATATGTGGTAAGATGGTAGTATCTATTTTAGCATATTTCCGAGTAATCGGGGCGATTTAAGAGTCGCATAGAAAGAGGACAAAATGGCAACATACGGATTTTTAGATGTTTTAGAGGAAGAATTGGACAAGAACTTTCCCTTTGACTTTGAGATTAGCTGGGACAAGCGCAATCATGCAGTTGAAGTGAGTTTTTTATTGGAAGCACAAAATGCTGCGGGAGTAGAGATGCTAGACGAGGACGGAGAGGTCTCATCAGACGACATTCTCTTTGAAGAAGCAGTCCTTTTCTACAATCCTGCCAAGTCAACAGTCAATGAGGAAGACTATTTGACAGTTATCCCTTACCTACCTAAAAAAGGTTTTTCTCGTGAGTTTCTAGCTTATTTTGCGCTATTCCTCAAAGACACTGCAGAGGTTGGGCTGGATGCGCTTATGGACTTTTTGGAAGACCCAGAAGCAGAAGAGTTCGTCATGGAATGGAACCAAGAAGTCTTTGAAGAAGGAAAAGTCGGCTTGGAAGAAGGAGAATTTTATCCTTATCCGAGGTATTAGGAAGAAGACAAGCTTGATTTGAGTAAATGTAAAGGGGGGTAAATTTTGACAGCGGAAAAAAAATATATTGGTGCTTATAGCCGAGATGCTAGAGACTATTTTTCATTATTGCCGACAGAACGAGAAATAGTAGAGCAGTTGCAGGTTATATACAGAGAAGAGAAAGGGATTTTTGTCTTATGTGGTAACAGAGGATCAGGAAAATCAAGTCTGAAAAATATTTCTTTGGAATCTGTTAAAAATCGTAGAGGTGCTAAAGATGACAAAGAAATTCTTGTAGTGAATGTATCTTTTTTTAGTGGTAATAAAGATTTTCATAGAGAAATTTTGATGCAAATTCCTAACGCTATTACCAGAAGAATGAACGATATTGAACGTGATATTGGTGATTATGTTTATAATGATGGCAGGTATTATCCGACTCTAGAGTATAATGCTAAGGAAAAAGTAAAAAAATATGATTGGTTAGAACAGAATCAAAGAAGCAAAAATTTTTCAATAATACGTAAAAGGTTGAAAAAAATTGAGGAAAAATTTGAGATTGATTCAAATATTTATAATTTATGCAACGAGTTATCAAATCAAACTAGTAATTTATTTGAACAGTTTAAGCTTTTAAATAAACAGAACGAACTCCAAAACAGTAAGTTTCCTATGTTTCAAAAAAATAGAGTAGATATTTCAAATTTTCGAAAAAACATTGACGAACTGTATCAAAAGGTTGAGTATTTTGAAAAAAAAGCGAGCGAGCTGATAAAATTAGAGGAGTTCTTGCTTATTTCTCAACAACAGCTACAGTATTTTGATGTAGAAATAACAGATACAAAAAGATATTTAGAATCAACTACTTCAGATATATCAGCCGAGTCATCTATTGATTTAAGTGCTGATATAGGAATAATAAAATCGGGATTACAATTAAGAGGGAAAATTTCTTCAAATAATAATGAAGAGTTGTCTCGGGAGTTAAAAAGTATTGTTACTGAGGAGTTAAAAGAGCGTCAGTTACTACGGCTTCTGAAAAACATGTCTGAATACTTTAATATCACTTTTTCCATTGATGAATTAGATAAATGTAATAAAGCTACAATTATTGATATGATTGATAAAAATAAAAGGTTATTCTTTGATTGTAATGTTTCGACATTGCTAATTACAGATATATCCACTGCAATATCTTTATTGGAAAAATCAGATTATATTTCTGAACCTAATATCATTGTTGTCCCTGATTTAGGTATTTTGGATTATATTCACAGGATTAATAATAAAGGGCTACCCCTAAGTTATAATTTTATTACTATTCTAGATTCCTATTTCGTGAATAGAATGAATAATAGGGAGTTAAATTATGGTAGAAAATATGAGGGAAGAACTTATTATTCCAAGGGATTTGAACTTTACAAGTTTATGAATTCCACTCTTTATAAAGGTATAAATGAACTTTATAGACCGATGATATTGAAATTTTATTGGGAGTTAATTGACTTACTAGATTTTGTCGGGGAATTATCTAAAGAAGAATATGAACAATTTGAGAATAGTTTTTTTAATAATAATGACTTGCATTCTTTAAAAATTAAGTTTATACTGCGTAAAATAATAGATCAATTAACGACACAATCTTTTGATTACTCTTTTACTCTCGAGGATAGTCGAAGTCGGTATGGACATACTAAATCACTGACTGAGTTTAATAATAAGAAATCCCATATTCGCGAATTTTTGCAGCAAATAGCTTCAAAACCAACGATACTTTCAGATGAGACTGCTTTTTTAAAAATTAATCATATAGACTCTCAAACTGAGGAATTTTACTACTTTGATATAGAATTCTCAGATTATCTAAAAAAATTGGGTATTGATGATGAAAAGTTCAAAAATATCTTGTTGCAATTATCTGAACCAGGAAAGAAAGGTATATATGATGGAAGAACTTATCGTTTTGCAGAGGAATTTTATGATCCTTCTCAAGGAGTTGATGATGCACGAGCCATTGTAGAGAGAGAAAATACAGTTGGTGTCATTTTATTCTATCCATATGATTATTCGGAGAATGCTAATCCAAATCACCAGCCACTACGAAATGGTATTATTGTAACTGTAACTGATTTTGATGAATTTATACTATATCCATACATAGGTTATAGTGGTCTACATTCTCACGAACCATCTCGTCTCACAGAATTTAAAGAAGAATTGAGTGATCAAAATATCCTAGTTTACGAAGTAGAAGATGAAAATTTATGGAAAGGATGTTTCGAAAAAGATAATACAGACCTCAAAGATAAAATTTTTGAGGTCTGTAAAAAAGAAATAAAAAGATGGCTTAGTGATATGAAATATAGAGCCAACAGGTAAACATCTTGGTTAAATCATTGATTTATATTGTTATGTTATTAAAGATCGTTATATCTCCTTAGCAATATTTAATCTTCCCAAGACTAATGAAAGTTATTCGAATGAATTTTTATCATGAAAATACTAGACAATTTAGTTTGTCAAACAGAAAACAAATAACAGTAGGGCGGTGCGAGACGAGAAACGCTACTATGCAAACTGGTTAGAGGAGCTGGAGAAGGCATTAGCTGAAGGAGTCTAACATGGAAATCGAAATTACTGATTTTACAGGCTGTAAGATTGCCCTTTTTTGTGGGGATAGGATTTTAACTATCTTGCGGGATGATAAGTCCAGCATTCCTTGACCCAATATGTGGGAGTTGCCAGGTGGTGGAAAGAGTGTCAGGGAAAATCTGATATAGTATTGCATTAAAAGAATATCCTTTCAAGGTTATTCTTTTTATTTTGTCCCAAAATAGTTGATTTCGTCCCAAAAATATAGTATTATTTGTGTAAGGAGGAATGAATCATGAAAAAATCAGATGTTCTTGATTTAATAAAGTATCATTATGAGGGCAGAGAGACAGAATTTAGAAATCAATCCATAGCAATTGCTCGGAACTTCAATAAACATGGTGATACACAATTAGCACAATATATTATGGGGTTAATGTCCCAAAGTGATAGATTCATGCCACAAATAGAGAATCCTAGTGAGTATTTGACTCCTGCTAAACTAGATATTGGTCCTCTCCCATTGCCTCTTTCACTTATGAATGATTTAAAAGGAATAATAAACGCTGTCAATCATCATATTGGAATAAATAAATTTTTATTTGTGGGATCTCCAGGTACTGGGAAAACTGAAAGTGTAAAGCAGGTGGCTAGACTTATTGGCAAGGAATTACTTGTAGTAGATTTCAGTCACTTAGTAGATAGTAAGCTGGGGCAAACAGTCAAAAACTTAGCAACTCTTTTTAATGAAATCAATAATCTTCCTTTCAAACAAAATTATATCATCCTATTTGATGAAATTGATTCCATAGTACTGGATAGGGTTAATCAGAATGATTTGAGAGAAATGGGACGAGTGACTTCTGCCTTTTTAAAGGAGTTGGATAGGCTGTCACCAGAAATTGTATTAATTGCAACAACAAATCTTTTTGAAAATCTTGATAAAGCAGTTACGAGAAGATTCGATGCCATAATTGACTTTGACCGTTATACTGATGAAGATAAAGTAGAAGTAGCTACTATTATTTTAAATGAGTTATTAAAGCAATTTAAGAATGTAGCCAGAGATTTGAAATTATTTAAAAAAATTATATATAGTTCTAATACAATTCCAAATCCAGGTGATTTAAGGAATATGATACGAACATCATTGGCATTTAGTGATCCACAAGATCCACATGATTATCAAAAACGTCTCTTAAGAAGTTTGCATAGTGGAAAAAATTTATCTATTTCTAAATTATCAGAATTAGGTTTTACAGTTAGAGAAATTGAAATTTTAACAGGTGTTTCTAAAAGTAGTGTATCACGAGAATTAAGCGAGGGTTGACATGAATACATTATTGACATTACGTGGAAAAAGTTTTACACAAAAATCAAGAAATAATGGTATGGGACCAATAACTATACCCAAAAAAGCAATAATTACATTGGAACATTTGAAGTATCTTCATTTTTCATTAGAAGAAACGAAAACATATTGGGAAAAAAATAATATTATCGATGGTATTTTGATCAGTATTTACTATAATCGAATTGTTGCCAAAAGTAACCGTATTAATGGCTATTTCAATGTAGGAGGAGGGAATCCATTCCCTAATGATACCATTGTGGGAGCAAAATTCAATGAGGAGAAGACAAAACATATTGTTACTCATTATATTTCTAGAGATACTCTTAATAAAACAATAACCGTTTTAAGTAAGATAATTGAAGTTTTTGAGGAACATTTTGATAGAGCGATAACATGTGAGATGTTCTCTGATTCATCAACGTTTGCTTCTATAAATTTTTCGGAGTATGGTATTTCAAAAAGCAAATTTCAACAGTATTTGAGAGATTCTTGCTTTATTGAGAATTTTGGGGTTGAGCACACTACTGTTTCTGATATTCAAAATTCTATCGTGACATTTTATGATGTCCATACAGACATTTTTAGATTACTGAATAAATTAAATATTGATATTTCAGAAGCTAATATTATGAATCAGACCACGGTCTTGCTTGATGAAAAAAATATTGAATTGCTACTATCAAAAGCTCCCTATCTTGTCTCCATGATTGTGGAAGATTTTTCTAAGTTATCTATAGATGATTTTTCTTTAGATAATAATGATTTAAAAATAAATCTTCCATCTCCAATGAACGAACCAGTTGTTGGCGTTATTGATACCTTATTTGACAAAAGAGTTTACTTTAATGAGTGGGTAGAATATCATGATTTCGTCTCACCTGATATTAGAAAAGATAGCCAAGATTACAAGCATGGGACAGCTGTGACTTCTTTAATCGTTGATGGAGCCAATTTGAACCCTAATCTGGATGATGGTTGTGGAAATTTTAGAGTAAGGCATTTTGGTGTGTCACTACAAAGTGGATTTAATTCATTTACAATCATAAAACAGATAAAAGAGATTGTTTCTCAGAATTCTGATATTAAGGTTTGGAATCTTTCTTTAGGGTCCAATGATGAAATAAGAGAAAATTTTATCTCTGCAGAGGGAGCTTTATTAGACGAAATTCAATTTGAGAATGATGTAATTTTTATTATAGCTGGGACAAATGCTTCAGTAATAAATGGGAAACGTAAAAGAATAGGTGCTCCTGCTGATTCACTTAATTCTATAATAGTAAATTCTGTTGATTTTAATAATCAATCAGTGTCATATTCACGAGAGGGTATTGTTTTATCATTCTTTGTTAAACCAGATGTGTCATATTATGGAGGGGGAAATGGTGACTTTATAAATGTTTGTGAACCTCTAGGATTAGGTCGTGTAGCTGGAACAAGTTTTGCGGCACCTTTTATTGCAAGGAAAATGGCCTATCTCATTCATATTATGGGACTTAGCCGAGAAGAAGCAAAGGCTTTGCTAATTGATGCAGCAATACCCTGGAATGATAAGAAAACATTCACTGATTTATCTTTGATAGGAAATGGTATTGTTCCAATAAAAATGGATGATATTTTATCTACACCTGATGATGAAATTAAATTTATTGTGTCAGATATCTCTAGGGCTTATGATACGTATAATTATGATTTTCCAGTACCTATTTCTAGTGAGAGTTATCCATATGTAGCTAAGGCAACAATGTGTTATTTCCCTAACTGCTCAAGAAATCAAGGGGTTGATTATACAAATACTGAGATGCAGATTACTTTTGGTAGGTTAAAGTCAGACGGTATCGAATCGATAAATAAAGACAACCAGCATGCCGAAGATACCCCAGGATATGTGAGAGAAAACGCAGCTAGAAATATATTTAGGAAATGGGATAATGTCAAGCATATTGGAGAGTCGTTTACTTCTAGAAAGAGAGCTAAAGCAATTTTAAATCCATCTAATCCTCAGTGGGGGATGAGCATTAAAACAATCGAACGTTTGAAAAGTGGTGATGGACAAGGAGTACGTTTTGGTGTAGTAGTTACATTAAAAGAATTAAATGGGGTTAATCGTATTGAAGATTTTATTCAGCAAGCTGAATTAAGAGGTTGGCTAGTTAATAGATTACAAGTTGAGTCTCAAGTAGATCTCTTTAATAGTTTAAATGAAGAAATTGAATTTGAATAGTGGATATTTTAACCTTATTTTAGATATTAGGAATACAAGAGGGCAAAGATATGAATATCACCTATATCGTCGGAAATGGTTTGGATTTACAATATGGTTTGAAAACAAGATATAAGGATTTCTATGAATTTCAAAATAAGGTTTACATAAGTAGGAAAGAGAATGAGGAGGAATATTCAAATTTTATTTATGATTCGCTATTTTCTGATAAAGTAAATGATTATGAAAATTGGTCAGATTTTGAATTGTCAATTGGTAAATTGACAAAAGATAACGACCTCATCTTCTCAAGTATAGAAATGAAGGAGAAGTTTATAGATGATTTTAGTGAAGTAGTTGATGATTTAAGAGAACATCTACGCATACAACAAGAAAAAAATCTTGAGAAAGGTAATGCAATTGACTTTATAAGCACTCTAGATGATATGATAACCTCTCTCCCTGTAATTAATCAACCTGCTATCAATAAAAAATATAATGAAAATCTATATCAACACGATATTGTGAATATATTAACTCTTAATTACACAAATGTTATCGATAAATTATATAATGAGTCAGCAAAATCATTCAGGAATCAATTACGAGCTAATCTTTATAATTTTTATATTGAGCCACCAATTCATGCACATGGGACTGTGGATGTCTGCACGGTTTTAGGGGTTAGTGATGAAACACAAATTTCAAATAGTTTAGAAGAAGAACAAAAGGAATCTCTAATAAAAAGTTTAGTTTTGAAAAACTATAGAGAAAATATGGATGTTAAAAATAGTGATATTATAAAAAACTCTGATATTATTATTCTCTATGGGGTTTCTTTGGGAGAGACTGATAGGTATATCTGGAGTCAAATCGCTGAACGATCAATCAGTAGTTCTGTTCCTGTCATAATTTATAATTATGTACCAAATTTTGATCCAGGAAACCCCACTAGGGTGAAACGTTTATACAGAAAGGTAGAAGATAAATTCATACAGAATAGTGGTATTGATTTAGAGTTAGAGAAGAAATTAAGAGATAATCTTATTGTTGTTATTGGAAAGACTATTTTTAACCTGATGGAAAGGTAAGCACAGTACAAAATGGAAACATGGCAAGAGTTAAAAGTTACAGTGAAGCGTGAGGGGGAGGAGCTGGTCTCCAATCTCTTGATTGAGCTGGGGGCGCAAGGTGTTGCGATCGAAGACAGCATGGACTATGTGGGGAATGTCGACCGTTTTGGTGAGATCTTCCCAGAGGTGGAGCAGCAAGAAGAAATCGTGGTGACAGCCTACTACCCTGATACGGTTGATGTGGCAGTGGTTGAGGCAGATTTGCAGGCTCATTTAGCAGAACTGACAGACTTTATGGATCTAGGAGAGGTCAAGATGGGCACGACTGCCTTGGCTGAGGAAGACTGGGCTGACAACTGGAAGAAATACTATGAACCAGCTCGCATCACTCATGATTTGACCATCGTGCCATCTTGGACAGACTATGAGGCGACTGCTGGAGAAAAGATTATCAAACTGGATCCAGGCATGGCCTTTGGGACTGGGACGCATCCAACCACTAAGATGAGCCTCTTTGCCTTGGAGCAGATTCTTCGTGGTGGCGAAACGGTACTTGATGTGGGAACTGGTTCAGGTGTCCTTTCTATTGCTAGTTCGCTGCTTGGTGCCAAGGAAATTTTCGCCTATGACCTGGATGATGTGGCAGTTCGTGTGGCTCAGGAAAATATTGAACTTAATCCTGGCATGGAAAACATCCATGTAGCGGCAGGAGATTTGCTTAAGGGTGTGGAAATTGAGGCAGATGTCATCGTGGCTAATATCTTGGCGGATATTCTCATCCATCTGACAGAGGATGCTTATCGTTTGGTCAAGGATGAAGGCTACCTCATCATGAGTGGGATTATCAAGGACAAGTGGGACATGGTGCGCGAGTCGGCTGAGTCAGCTGGATTTTTCCTTGAAACCCACATGATTCAAGGGGAATGGAATGCCTGTGTCTTTAAGAAAACCAAGGATATTTCAGGTGTGATTGGAGGCTAGCATGCAACAGTATTTTGTCAAGGGCAATGCAGTCTCTCCTGTCACCATTGAGGACAAGGAAACCAGCAAGCATATGTTTCAGGTTATGCGCCTGAAGGAAGATGATGAGGTAACCTTAGTCTTTGATGATGGCATTAAACGTTTGGCGCGCGTGCTAGATGTGGAAGCGCGTCAGTTTGAGTTGGTTCAAGAATTAGCTGACAATGTGGAACTGCCCGTTCAAGTCACCATTGCATCTGGCTTTCCCAAGGGAGACAAGCTGGAGTTTATTACTCAGAAAGTAACAGAACTAGGAGCTAGTCAAATCTGGGCCTTTCCTGCCGACTGGTCAGTTGCCAAATGGGATGGTAAGAAATTGGGTAAAAAGGTTGAAAAACTAGAAAAAATTGCCCTTGGAGCAGCCGAACAAAGTAAGCGTAATATCGTTCCAAGTATTCAGCTTTTCGAGAAAAAAGCAGACTTTCTAGCACAGTTGGACCAGTTTGACTCTATCATAGTAGCCTATGAAGAATCAGCAAAAGAAGGAGAAGCCGCTGCGCTTCTGCAAGCAGTCACTGCTCTTGAAGAAGGAGCTAAATTGCTCTTTATCTTTGGCCCAGAAGGCGGTCTTTCACCTGCAGAAATCGAAAGTTTTGAAGCCAAAGGAGCTGTTCTTGCAGGACTTGGTCCAAGGATTCTTCGAGCGGAAACAGCCCCGCTTTATGCCTTATCAGCCCTTAGTGTTTTAGTAGAATTAGAAAAATAAGAGGAAGAAAATGGAACAAAAACACCGTTCAGAATTTCCAGAAAAGGAACTTTGGGATTTAACAGCCCTATACCAAGACCGTGAGGATTTCTTGCGTGCAATCGAGAAAACGCGAGAGGATATCAATCAATTTAAACTTGATTACAAGGGCAATCTTCATACTTTTGAGGATTTCGAGAAGGCCTTTGCGGAATTGGAACAAATTTATATTCAGATGAGCCATATTGGCAATTACGCCTTTATGCCTCAGACGACCGATTATAGTAATGAAGATTTTGCTAATATTGCCCAGGCTGGGATGGAATTTGAAACAGATGCCAGCGTAGCCTTGACCTTCTTTGACGACGCCTTGGTGGCAGCAGACGAGGAGGTCTTGGACCGTTTGGGTAAATTGCCTCACTTGACGGCAGCCATTCGTCAGGCTAAAATCAAAAAAGCCCACTATCTAGGGGCTGATGTGGAGAAAGCTTTGACCAATCTCGGTGAAATCTTCTACAGTCCACAGGACATATACACCAAAATGCGAGCTGGGGACTTTGAAATGGCTGACTTTGAAGCCCATGGCAAGACCTACAAAAATAGCTTTGTTACCTATGAAAATTTCTACCAAAACCACGAGGACGCTGAGGTTCGTGAGAAATCTTTCCGTTCTTTTTCAGAGGGACTCCGTAAGCACCAAAATACGGCTGCGGCAGCCTATTTAGCCCAAGTCAAGTCTGAGAAATTGTTGGCAGATATGAAGGGCTATGACTCAGTTTTTGACTATCTTCTGGCTGAGCAAGAAGTTGACCGTGCCATGTTTGACCGCCAGATTGACCTCATCATGCAAGAATTTGCGCCAGTTGCTCAGAGGTACCTCAAGCATGTTGCCAAGATCAATGGTCTTGAAAAGATGACCTTTGCAGACTGGAAATTGGACTTGGATAGTGCTCTTAATCCTGAAGTGACTATTGACGACGCCTATGATTTGGTCATGAAGTCAGTAGAACCTTTGGGGCAAGAATATTGTCAGGAAGTTGCTCGCTATCAAGAAGAGCGCTGGGTAGACTTCGCTGCTAATAGTGGCAAGGATTCTGGTGGTTATGCGGCGGATCCGTATCGCGTGCACCCTTATGTCCTCATGAGCTGGACTGGTCGTTTGAGTGATGTCTATACCTTGATTCATGAAATCGGACATTCTGGTCAATTTATCTTTTCAGACAATCACCAAAGCTACTTCAATGCCCACATGTCAACCTACTATGTCGAAGCGCCATCAACCTTCAATGAATTGCTTCTCAGTGATTACTTGGAGCACCAGTCTGATGACCCACGTCAAAAACGCTTTGCCCTTGCCCACCGCTTAACAGATACCTACTTCCATAATTTCATCACCCACCTCTTGGAAGCAGCCTTCCAGCGTAAGGTATATACACTGATTGAAGAAGGAGAAACCTTCGGAGCAAGCAAACTTAACAGCATTATGAAGGAAGTCTTGACGGATTTCTGGGGAGATGCTATTGAAATTGACGACGATGCTTCTTTGACTTGGATGCGCCAGGCCCACTACTACATGGGCTTGTATAGCTACACCTACTCAGCCGGACTTGTCATCTCGACTGCGGGTTACCTTCATCTGAAACATTCAGAAACTGGAGCTGAAGACTGGCTCAATCTCCTTAAATCTGGCGGTAGCAAGACACCGCTTGAGTCAGCCATGATTATCGGAGCCGATATCTCAACGGACAAACCACTCCGTGATACCATCCAGTTCTTGTCAGACACGGTTGACCAGATTATCGCCTACAGTGCTGAGTTGGGGGAGTAAAGAAACAGGATGTCAGAATTAAACCTACTATAGAGTATGTGCTGAATTCGGAGTTTAAAGAACAGAAAGTCATCTTCGGATGACTTTTTTACAAGTTACTAAAAATGTAGAGGTACTTGAGATGCGTTGGAAATTACAAAGAAAAATGATAGAAGAAAAACCAAGCTATAGTCGAGAAGAAATTCAGTGGTTGCTCGAGCATTTGGGAGATTCCTCTCCAGAAATTCGAGACGAACTTGTTTTTACGAGTTTGGCTAGAGGGATTCAAGAAGAGTTGTTTTCCCTTGAGCAGTTTCAGTTTATCTCAGAAGAGGTCTCCTCTGATGAAGGTCTATACAAAGAGATTGATAGTAGAGGAGTTTCAGCTCTTAAACGTTCTTTTAGGGCGCTTATTTATGCCAATCTTTTGTCTGCAGATGGTAATGAGCACTCTCTTTTCTATAAAGGATTAAAAGCTGATATAAGAAATGCTATGCTATCTCAAGGTTTGTATTATCTTAAAAAAGAAAAGGATACGACAGGTTTTTCAAGTCAGTATGGTTGGGTTCACGCTTTTGCGCATGGAGCGGATCTCTTGACTGAAGTCGTTTGTCATCCAGATTTTCCTAGTAACAGAGTTTCTGAAGTATTTGATGTACTGGGTCAACTATTTAAAAGAATTCCCATTCGTTTTACAAATGATGAGGACTGGCGGTTAGCGAGAGTACTTTATGAACCCATTTTGCAAGGAAAATTAGAGCAAGAACAAGTAGCTTCTTGGGTAAAAACGGTTGACTTTCCGATAGAAGAGACCGAAGATTTTTATAAATTTTCCAACTTCAGATCCTGTCTGTTGGAAGTCTATATCCAACTTGACCAGAGAAATAGTATACAAGATGCCTTGAAAGAAGCCATTCAATCTTTTCAGTACTAAGGATAAGCGAGTCGTTTCATGATTTTCAAAGAACTTTCCAGTCAATTTTCTTGAAACCCTTTCCTTCTTTTGATAGACTAATACATAGTTTGAAAAAAAGGAGACTTATCATGAAAAAATTTGTTGCTGAATTAATCGGTACATTTATGCTTGTGTTCATTGGAACAGGAGCTGTTGTTTTTGGAAATGGTCTTAATGGCCTTGGACACCTTGGAATTGCTTTTGCCTTTGGTTTAGCAATTGTGGTTGCAGCTTTCTCAATCGGAACTGTTTCAGGTGCTCATTTGAACCCAGCCGTTTCGATTGCTATGTTTGTAAACAAACGTTTGTCATCTTCAGAACTTGTAAACTACATCCTTGGACAAGTAGTTGGAGCTTTCCTTGCGTCAGCTGCAGTATTCTTCCTCTTGTCTAACTCAGGCATGTCAACTGCTAGTCTTGGTGAAAATGCCTTGGCAAAAGGTGTCACTGTCTTTGGTGGATTCTTGTTTGAAGTCATCGCAACTTTCTTGTTTGTCCTAGTTATCATGACTGTAACATCAGCAAGCAAAGGCAATGGCGCAATCGCTGGTTTGGTGATTGGTTTGTCATTGACAGCCTTGATCCTTGTGGGCTTGAACATTACTGGACTTTCAGTTAACCCAGCTCGTAGCTTGGCACCTGCTGTTTTGGTAGGTGGCGCAGCCCTTCAACAAGTATGGATTTTCATCCTTGCGCCAATCGTTGGTGGCGTTCTTGCAGCCCTTGTTGCGAAAAACTTTCTTGGAACAGAAGAATAATTGAAATTCAAAAAGCCTTGCTCCTCAGTTTGAGGAACAGGGCTTTTTCGTATCTGTTTAACGGTTGTCAATTTTCTCTGGATAAAGGTCGTGTTGAAAGAGGCGTTGTTCTGCCAATCCTTCATACTTAGTTCCAGGTCTACCGTAGTTGTAGTAAGGGTCGATTGAAATGCCACCGCGCGGAGTGAATTTTCCCCATACCTCTAAATAGCGAGGGTCTAGCAAGTTGACCAAGTCTTTCCCTATGGTGTTGATACAGTTTTCGTGAAAATCCCCATGATTTCGATAGCTAAAGAGGTAGAGTTTGAGGGATTTTGACTCGACACAGAGCTTGTCAGGAATGTAGGAAATATAAATGGTCGCAAAATCTGGCTGAGCCGTAATAGGACAAAGCGAGGTAAATTCAGGACAGTTGAATTTGATAAAATAGTCATTTTCCACATGACGATTGTCAAAGGATTCGAGGACTTCTGGTTGATAGTCAAAAATGTAGTTGGTTTCTTTGTTGCCGAGAAGGCTAAGGTTTTTCATTTCTTCTTGTTGTGACATGATTTTTTCTTTCTAATCTTAAACACCACGTTGGTTGTCGTAGAGGAGGGTATGAAGTTGAGGAAGGACGCGGACATTGCCCCAGCTATCGTCAGTAGCGACGCGTTCCCAGAGTTCTTTGAGACGGTCCAGTTGGTCTTGGACAATATTACCTGTAGCCTTGGGCTCAGGATTTCCAGCTGATAAGAAGAGGACATCTGGTTGGTAGCGCTCTTGAATCCCTTTGGCAAAGGCCAAATCGTTATCGTCAAATACAGGGATTTTAAAGGTGACCTTGTCTGGATCTAGTTGGGAAACGATAAAGTCCAAGGTCTCAAAGTTGACTTCCATCTTTGATGAAGGAGGTTTAGGACTCAGAGTGACTTGGTCGATATCTTTTAACCAATTTTGCCAGCGAGAACCTTGAGTCTCAACTGCCAGAGTGACACCACGTTCTTTGAGCTTGGTGACCAGTTCAGCCATGTTAGCTGCTAGGATAGCAGGATTTCCCCCAGATAGGGTAACGTAGTCGTAGCTTCCTAGTTTGTCTAAGGCAGAAATGACTTCGTCAGCGGTCATGCGAGTTGGTTTTTCAGAACCATCCCAAGTAAAGGCAGAGTCGCACCAGTCGCAGTGGTAGTCGCAACCAGCAGTTCGGACAAACATGGTTTTCTGCCCGATAGCACGACCTTCACCTTGAAAGGTTGGGCCAAAAATTTCCAGAACCGGTAGTTTGAGGACACGTTCCCTAGTCATCTAACCACTCCCGTCTAAACTCTGCAAAGGCAGTCGGAGTTTCATAGAGGCGAACGTATTCCAAACGGAGACTGCGCTCATCTGGTAACTCTTGACTCATGGTTTGGAAAATCCAGTAAACCATATTTTCAGCAGTCGTGTTCATATAAGGCAGAGTTTCATTGAGATAGCGATGATCCAAATGGGGCTCTAAGTAGTTCTTGTAGATGGCTTTGATATCTCCGAAATCGTAGGTCATGCCCCGTTCATCTAAAAATCCACTGACAGCGATTTGTAAATGATAAGTGTGGCCGTGCAGGGACTTGCATTTTCCCTCATAGTGAAAGAGGTGGTGGGCAGCATCAAAGGTAAATTCTTTTGATACCAAGGTTCTGTGAGGATTGTAGACAAGAGACTCCCCAGTTTCCTGTTTGATTTCTTTGGGTGCAAAAAACATTAGCCCTCTCCTTTCTGTGAGAGATAAACATCTAGTCCATGTTGACGTAAGTGACAGGCTGGACAATCACCGCAGCCACTTCCGATTATCCCATTGTAGCAGGTCAAAGTCTTTTCACGAACATAGTCAAAGGCACCGAGTTGGTCGGCTAATTCCCAAGTTTCAGACTTGTCTAGCCACATGAGAGGTGTTTGGATAACAAAGTCGTAATCCATGGCAAGGTTGAGGGTGACATTAAGGGATTTGACAAAGACATCCCGGCAGTCAGGGTAGCCAGAAAAATCTGTCTCGCAGACACCTGTCACGATATCTTTAATGCCTCGTTGCTTGGCAAGAACTGCCGCAAAGGACAGAAAGAGGTGGTTGCGACCGTCAACGAAGGTATTGGGAAGCTCTCCCTCTTTTTGCTCGATCTCCAGATCAGAGGTCAGGGCATTTTCAGTGATTTGTCCTAGCAGAGACATATCTAAGATGTGGTGACGAATGCCTTGTTCCTTAGCGATTTCTTCAGCAACTTGAATTTCGAGATGATGGCGTTGGCCGTAGGCAAAGGTGACGGCTTCGACTGTTTCATAGTGTTCTTTAGCCCAAAAGAGGCAGGTTGTGGAATCTTGACCGCCGCTAAAGACGACCAAGGCTGATTGACGTTTCATAGTACTCCTTCCAAAATGGGAAATGTTCAGAGCACGCAAAAAGCTCCCTTGAGGGGAGCTAAAAAATACCAATTAGAGGTTTTTTTTAGCGATGGCATGTCCCAAACATCGTAATATTCTACATACAGTCTAGCATATTTTTTGAAAAATGGCAAAGGGCAAGAAAAATGAGACCAAATGAAGCACTTGGTCTCTAGTGTGATTAGCTCAATTCAGCAACGATGGCCTTGATTTGTTCTGCAGTGTGAACACCAGCCACTTGTTTTACCACTTGTCCGTCTTTTTTGAAGAGAAGAGTTGGGATAGACATGATTCCAAAGGCACGAGCTGTGTTTGGATTTTCATCTACGTCCATTTTAACGATTTTCAAGACATCTTCTGAAAGTTCTTCAGACAATTTGTCCAAGATTGGACCTTGCATACGACATGGACCACACCAAGTTGCCCAGAAGTCTACCAAGACCAAACCGTCTTTTGTTTCTTGTTCGAATGTTGCATCTGTAATTGCTTTTGCCATTGTATTTCTCCTTTTTTAGTTATATTGGCTTAAATCTTGTTTCATGAGATAGAAGAAGACATCTCCATAAGTCCCATGGTAGTCCAAATCATGACCATTGTAGGTTAATTTTTGGACAGTATAGTAATCAGCAACGCCGATAAGGCAGGCATGTTGAGAACGTTCAAAGTCTTGGTAAGACTCGAAAGTCATGGTTCTCTCTTGCTTGCTGGCGTCTAGATAAGTAATTTCGATCATATAAAACTCCTTTGTTCGATCTTGACTTTATTGTACTCCTTGAAAAGAGGAATGTCAAGAAAAATGATTGCGCACGCAACTTTTTTAGAAAATCTGATTATGAAATGAAATCAAGACTTGTCTCCAGCCTTTCTTCGACAGCCTTTTGCAGGTAAGCTAGAGTTGTCTGTCCCTCGTCAGTCAGGCAGATAAAGCTAGCCCGTCTATCCTGATTGCAACACCGGCGACTAAGCAAACCACAGTTTTTCTCTTCTAGTCGAGCCACCATTCGAGAAACTGCGCTTGGACTGAGATGAAGCTTATCAGGTAAATCAATCTGGCGTAGAGATTTTTCTTGGGCCAAATCCAGATAGTAGAGCAGGTAAAACTCTTTCAAGGTCAACCTTTGTTCACTCTGCTGAGCAATAGTTTCTTCCAACAAGGCTTCCATTTCCTTTTGACGGCGGTTGTAGTCAAACCACTTTTCCAAATAGGTCATTGCTTTCTCCTTTCTTTTCAAAGTAAAAATCACAAAGTCATTACTGACTGTCTCTACAACACAAGATGATTGCGCATGCAATGATTATACTACTTTTAACTAATCCTTGCAAGAAAGAAGAATTTCAATATTTCCTTGAAATTTTCTGAAAAAAGAGTAAACTGGTATGCAAGAAGTCTATTTCGTGGAGTTTAGGATGAAATTATATGTTCAATTAATGATTCTCTTTGTGATTTCTCTAATCGGTGAGGGAATCTCCAGTTTCTTTCATTTGCCCATCCCAGGCAGTATTATCGGCTTGATTATTCTCTTTCTAGCCTTACAGTTCAAGTGGCTAAGGACCAGGCATGTCAATATGGTCGGGAATTTTCTCCTAGCCAATATGACCATTCTCTTTTTGCCACCAGCAGTGGGTATCATGGAAAAGTTTGATGTGATTGCTCCTTATCTCTTACCCATAGTCTTGATTGTCTTTTTTGCGGCTGTCATCAACATTATCCTTATTGCCCTAGTGGTTCAGTTTATCAAGAGACGATTTGAGGGAGATTATGAGAAAGGAGATGCCAAATGAGTGAATTTGTTTCCAATCCCCTGTTTGGGCTTGCCCTGTCTATCCTAGCTTATCTAGTGGGAATGCTGATTTACAGACGCTTCCCCCATCCATTGACAACGCCTCTGCTTTTGTCGGCTGTTTTCATTATCATCTTTCTAAAGGTGACGGGGATTTCTTACCAAGATTACTATCAAGGCGGCGTTTATCTGAACAACTTGATTGTCCCATCGACCGTGGCTTTAGGGATTCCGCTTTATAAGAGCTTTCACTTGATGAAGCACCATGCGCGGAGTATTCTCTTTGGTAGTCTGCTAGCAGTAGTTGTCAATACTAGTTTCACTGCCATAGTAGCGAAAATATTTGGTATGGACTTTTTCCTAGCCATTTCTCTCTTTCCCAAGTCAGTGACAACCGCCATGGCAGTGGGGATTACAGAAAAATTGCAAGGTTTGACGACTGTGACCTTGGTTGTCGTAGTGGCCACTGGGATTTTGACCAGTGTGATCGGACCAACCCTTTTGAAGTGGTTGAAGATTGATGATCCAGTGGCTGTTGGACTCTCCCTTGGAGGAACGGGACACGCTGTCGGAACGGGAACAGCCTTTCGATACGGCTCGGTAGCAGGAGCCATGGGTGGCTTGGCTATCGGTGTCACTGGTATTCTCTACGTCTTTGTCAGTCCAATAGTAGCCAGTTTGATATTGAGTTAATACTCTTCGAAAATCCAATTTAAACCGCGTCAACGTCGCCTTGCCGTACTCAAGTACAGCCTGCGGCTAGTTTCCTAGTTTGCTCTTTGATTTTCATTGAGTATAAAAAGCAAGGAACCCGAATTCCTTGCTTTTTCTAATTGTATGTTATAGGTTTTTACTTTTCTTTGCTTAAATGAAAATCATATAAATAAAAGTTGTTTTGCCATAATTTAACAGATAAAATAAAAAAGCGAACAAAACAGAATTTGTTGTTTTGATTCGCTTTTCGTATTGTCGTGTAGCTTTTATATCATTTAGCCTGTGAATCTATAACTAATAGTCAATAGAATAAGATTTTTACTCTAGATTATTACCAAGCTCCACTATCATCTACATAATAGCCATCAGGTGTATAGGTATTACGAAGCATATTACCAGATGATGCGAGATAGTACCACTTACCATTATCTTTGACCCAACCTGTCGCCATAGAACCTGAGTCTTTTAGGTAATACCAAGTTCCACTATCTTTAAGCCAACCTGTTGCCATAGAACCTGAATCATTTAGGTAGTACCAAGAGCCACCATCTTTAATCCAGCCTGTCGCCATAGAACCTGAATCTTTTAGATAATACCAAGAGCCATTATCATATAGCCAATCAGCTGAAATCATAGCTCCTGATGATTTAAAGGCATACCAGCTACTACCTCGGTATAGCCATGTTTGATTAAACATAACCCCTTCATCATCCATAAAGTACCATGTTCCCTGATTATTGATCCAAGCATCTTTAACTAGTTGACCTTGTTTTTGATAGTACCAATTTTGGTTTGATTGTAGCCAGCTAGCAGTTTCAAAGATTGGAGAAAGTTTTACATATAATCCACTGCTATTATATTGCCGAGCAATTCTTCCTGGTTTAATTAAATTAAGAGTTCCTTCTTCACGCCAAGCAACAACAGATTTTCCTGATATTACGGTTGGAAGCGTTGTAACATAAGACTCATTTACTGAATCCCATGAACTTTCTAAGATTTGATCACCATCTAAAACAAAGTAGCCACTCTTAGCAGTATCTGAATCAACATCGTCAACTACCTTAGTAGACCAAGTTTTTACTTCAGTACCACTCTTAGCCTCTACTACAATATCCCCACGATATCCATAAGGGATATAAAAGTGTAAAAAACGTCCCTTATCTTCAGTTTTAGATACCGTTCTTTCCTCCGCTAAGAAGTTAGTATTTTGTTTTTCTCCATTCAATCTAACTGTCCATTCGATTTCGCTAGTACTAGGTAAATCTAACACTTTAATATTTACTTCATATCCATTATTAATCTTACTGACTTTCCCATTATCGTATCGAATGCCACCTTTAAAAGCCCAGTCTTCTTTAAGTTCAAATGCCTTTCCTGCTTGAGGTAGAGTCAATAAAACGAAACCGGCCAAAGACAAACTAAATAGTGTAACTTTTTTTGATACTTTCATTTTATGAACTCCTTATTTTTTGAATAAAACAAATTGACTGTTTTCTGGATAAACTTCAATATGCTGGTTAGAATTTTGTTTCAAAACTTGTTCACGAGAGTATGTATACAATTCATTTAAAGTGATTCTATGATTATAATTTTGGTCTGCTACTAAAGATACTTGTGAATTCTGTAGAGGATTCCATCCTGAACCTAAAGACCAATATTTAGTCGCTAAACTTAATGATCCGCCACTAGAGTATTCTGCACCTCTTGATGAGCATAGTACTAAAAATTTAGAGTCAATCATCTCACCTGATTTTTCGTTACCATTCATATTAGAAAATCCTGATACAAACTCGTCCAAATCAAAATATTCTGTAGAGGCTTCTTCATTGGATGCCTCTGTATTATCTTTAGAAATAATTGTCCCAGCATGACAACAATCCAGCATAACAACAAACTTACCTTTGTATTGTTTCAAAATGGACGCCAATTCCCAACCAGAAAATGCTGTTTTATCACTACCAATATAGATTCTTCCATCTCTTCCTCCATGACAAGTAAAGTAAAGATAGTTCACATCACTTTCGGTAGAAGATTCAAATAGTTCTTGCATTCTTGCAATAATCTCAGACTTAGTTCTATCTGGGAAACGAATAACTTCACTGAAGTTTTGGTTGCTAAATACCTTTTCCATCGCATTAACATCTGCGATAGGTACTGCTGGAGTAGATGTTTCACCAAGAACTAAAGCCCTACGATTGATATTTCGGCTTTCGCCACTATTAGCAAAGAAATAGGTATCATCTCCGATATTGTGCCAACCCGTCTGCATAGCTCCACTAGTATCTAAATAATATTGTTCACCTTCGATAGTCTGTAGCCCTGTTTGCATGACACCACTAGTATCTAAATAATACCAACTACCCGAATCCCAACACCATCCAGTTTTCATAGCTCCACTATCATCTAGAAAATACCATTTTCCATATTCTTTAATCCAACCTGTCTTCATCCAACCTTCACTATCAAAATAGTACCAGGTGCCATCTATTTTTTCCCATCCATTTGTAGTATAAGAACCATCAGAATGCTCATACCACCAACGGCTATCAGATTTTATCCAACTTCCACTTGACTTACTATAAGTCGTTTGAGTGGAGGATTCTTGAGCAGAAACTGGATTATTGGTTGGCAGGGATGCTCCCAAACTAAGTAAAGCAACTGCTGATAATGAAATTTTCTTCAAAACTTTCATAATAATATTTTCCTTTTTTTTTTATTTTGATATAATCATATCAGAATAAAAAAAGCTCGTTTTATTTTTTGCAAAAATGGAAGAGGATTGATATGGAAAATTTTGGAGCCGTTTTAAAAGATATCCGTATTTCAAAAAATTTTCGTCTGAAAGATTTAGCGTGTAATGAAATTAGTGAATCAACAATTTCTCGATTCGAAAATGGAGTTACGAAGTTATCTATTAATCATTTTTATATTCTGTTAGATCGCCTTGGAACCTCATTTTCAGAATTTGAAGAGTTAGTTCACTGTTATTATTCCCAAAAGGTATGTTTTTGGGGAGAGTTAGAAAATGCTGTAAATTCTTCAGATATATTTTTACTTCAAGAATTAGTCCAGAAAATAGAGTTAAGACAAAAGCAAGAAAAAAGTTTATGCAATTACCATATAAAATTGATTGCTGAGCAACAGATCAACCGTCTTGCAAACCTTCCTTATAATTCATCTAAATGCAATGAATTAATAAAATATCTGCTTTCTGTAGATACTTGGATGGAGTATGAACTAAAACTTTTCTATAATTCGGTGTTTTTTATGAATACTAAAACCATTAGCTTACTATACAGAGTAGTAATCAAGAAAACACGATACTTTCTAAAAACGGAAACGGGAGCTCACAGGGTAATTCCTTTATATTTATTTAACTTGGAATTACTGTTAAAAAATAATTTGTTAGATAGCGCTCAATTTTTTATAGATGATTTAGAAAATTTACTTACGAGACAAGGATATTATTTCGAAAAAAATTATTTGCTTTTTTTAAGAGGTGTTTATCATATTAAAACTACTCGAGTAGAGATAGGTAAGAAAGAATGTTCAAAAGCTATCAGAATATTTAAGGAATATAATGATAGTGAGACAATAGAAAAATTAAACGAAATATTTAGATCAGATTTTATAATTTAATTGCTAGATGGATTTATTTTTTAAATCTAGTTAGAAAATGAGATAAAGAAAAGGATAGCACCTCAGTGATGAGATGTTATCCTTTTTTGACGTTTAAACTATTGCAAATTAACCTTGTTTTTCAAGATATAGTAGGTACCGAGATAGTAGATAGCTGATAAAAAGAGATCGCGCAAGATTTCTGTACCAGCCATCACGTTAAAGTCATTGTCAACTCTTAAGAAGAGAGAAACATAACCAATGACGATGGCAATGACGATATAGGCTAGAATCCCCATAGCTGTTCGATACTCGTTAAAGAGTTGCCCGATTGAGATGGAAAGGTAAATGGATAAAATCCATGTGATTGAACCGACAAATAGTGATAGGGCATATAGCCAGCCGTAGCTGAGGTAAGGGGAAATGAAGTTATAGAGGACAGTGAAGTCTTTTTCTATTGGTGTTAAAAAGAAGATAATCAGTACACTCAAGATAAAGACGATATAGCTTAAGATGGACCAGACAAGACCTCCTAAGAGTTTTGCGATGATGATTTGGTGCTCAGAGACAGGCAAGGTCAGGGTCAAGTACCCTTGGCGGTCATAAACACTCCCCTTGAATCTTCGGATGATTAAAAAGATTGTTGCAATCCAAAGAGTGACGCTGAGTCCTCCAAAGACTAGTACTAAAAAGAAGATGAAATAAACAGCATTGTTAGAATTGTAACTCTGGCTAAGGCTACCAAGAAAAGCCCCAATCAAAACTGAAATTGCAAGCACAGCACCGTAGAGTGCCAGATACCATTTATTGACATTTTTAAATTCATAACGAACTAGATTCCAAAACATAATAATCTCCTTTGCTTAGGCTTTAAATTCCTGGCGGAAGAGCTGGTCAATTGATTCACCTGACTCGTAACGAATATCATCAACATTTCCTTGGCGGACGACTTTTCCGTCTTTGAGGAAGATGATCTCATCCAAGATTGGCTCAATATCTGAAATCAAGTGGGTTGAAATCAGCACCGTAGAGGTTGGTGAGTAGTTATTGATGATGGTATTGAGGATATAATCACGGGCAGCTGGATCCACGCCTCCGATTGGTTCGTCCAGAACGTAGAGGCGGGCTTCACGGCTCATAACCAAGATGAGTTGGACCTTTTCCTTGTTCCCTTTTGATAGTTTCTTGAGGCGACTGTTTTCATCAATACCGAGATCGGCTAAAAGGTGTTGGGCTTTTTCGAGATTGAAATCCTGGTAGAAGGTTTTAAAATAGGTTAGAGCATCCTTAACCTTCATCTCTTCATTGAGGTAGGTTGTGTCTGGCAGATAGGAAACGATCGCCTTGGTAGCAGGACTTGGATCCTGTCCGTTAATGAGGACACGTCCTTTATTAGGTTGAAGGAGGCCATTGATCAGTTTGATTAGGGTTGTTTTCCCGGATCCGTTTGGTCCAAGGAGCCCGACAATCTTTCCGGCTGAGATCTCTAGTGAGATATTGTCAAGTGCCGCAGTTGCTCCATATGATTTTGTTACATTTTCAAGTGCTAGTAGTGTCATAGTCTTAAACTCCTTTAATATAGTCGCTTAATACATTTGGCAGTTCTTCTTTTTTGTAGCCAAATTGAAGCATGCAAGAGACGAAGTGTTGCAGTTGCTCCTCGGAAAGTTGTTTGCGGGACTGAACGATGAGGTCTAAATCCTCAGTGACAAAACGACCAGTTGTCCGTTTGCTGTATACAAATCCTTCGCGTTCAAGGTCAGACAAGGCGCGCTGAATGGTATTGGGATTGACACCAGCCTCGATCGCCAAATCTCTCACAGTAGGGAGCTGTTGGTTGGGTTCCAGTTCATGGGAAACAATCTGTAATTTGATTTTTTCCATAATCTGTAAATAAATGGGTTTTGTATTATCAAATGACCAGGACATCATAGTCTCCTTTCTTTGTCTTTGTTGTTCTAATTAAATAATACAATAAAACAAAAAACTTGTCAAGTAAAAATAAGAATTGTTTTGGGAATTGCTCAAAAAATGGTATAATGAAAAGAAAACGACAAGGAGGGAAATGCATGCGTTGTCCAAAATGTGGGGCTACCAAGTCTAGTGTTGTTGATAGTCGACAAGCCGAAGAAGGAAATACCATCCGTCGAAGACGTGAGTGCGACGAGTGTCAGCATCGTTTTACAACCTATGAACGAGTAGAAGAAAGAACGCTGGTTGTCGTCAAAAAAGACGGTACGCGAGAGCAGTTTTCGAGAGATAAAATCTTTAATGGGATTATCCGCTCAGCCCAGAAACGCCCTGTTTCGAGTGATGAAATCAACATGGTGGTCAATCGTATCGAACAAAAACTCCGTAGTCGCAGTGAGAATGAGATCCAAAGTGAATATATTGGGTCCTTAGTCATGGAAGAATTGGCAGAGCTTGATGAGATTACCTATGTTCGTTTTGCCAGTGTTTACCGTAGCTTTAAGGATGTGAGTGAGTTGGAGAGTCTGCTCCAGCAGATCACCCAGTCCTCTAAGAAGAAAAAGGAAAAATAGATGAAACCAAATGACCGTTTTTCTTTTCTAAAGAATAATCGGGTGTCGCAAGATACCTCTTCTCTGGTGCAGTGCTACCTCCCGATTATCGGTCAGGAGGCGCTGAGCCTCTATCTATATGCCATTACCTTTTGGGATGGTGGACAAAAGGAACACCTCTTTTCCCATATCCTCAACCACTTAAACTTTGGCATGCCGACCTTGCTCCAATCCTTCAAAGTCTTATCTGCCTTAGATCTGTTGACCCTTTATCAAAGGGGAGAAACTTATGAATTACAGCTTCATTCTCCCCTCTCCAGTCAAGAATTTCTAAGCCATTCTGTCTATAGCAGATTATTAGAGAAAAAGATTGGGGATACAGCTGTTTCTGCTATGAAGCAGGCTCCAAGTGAGGGAGAAGCACTCTCTGTTTCTTTGAGTCAAGTCTTTCCAACCCTGACTGAAGAAGTGACACCAAGCGAGTCTAAAAGCAAGTTAAAAAATGATTTTGACTTGGAACATTTCCAGCAGCTGATGGCTCGAGATGGCTTGCGTTTTGAAGACGAGCAGGCGGATGTTTTGGAATTGTTTGCCATCGCAGATGAAAAAAAGTGGACCTGGTTTGAAACCTATCAATTAGCTAAGGCGACAGCTGTAGCTCAGGTTATTTCTGTCAAACGCATGCGTGAAAAGATAGCACAAAAACCAGCTACTTCTGACTTTAGCCCCAAAGAAATGACCATTATCAGGGAAGCCAAAAATAAAACTCCCCTACAATTTTTAGCGGAAATCAAGCAAACGCGTAAGGGGAACATCACCCAGAGTGAGCGAGAACTCCTTCACCAGATGGCGTCTTTAAGCTTGCTGGACGAAGTCATCAATATCGTCTTGCTTCTAACCTTTAACAAGGTTGATTCGGCTAATGTCAATGAAAAATATGCCATGAAGGTCGCAAATGACTATGCTTACCAAAAAATTCGGACAGCAGAAGAAGCTGTGCTTCGGATTCGAGAGCGTCAGCAAAGAGGGCAGGAAGACCAGAAATCGAAAACTAGCTCGACTAAGACAAATGTTCCTAAGTGGAGCAATCCAGAATATAAAAATCAAACCAGTGAGGAGACTCGTCTGGAACTAGAACGTAAAAAACAAGAAATGTTAGCCCGATTAGAAGAAGGAGGAGACTAGATGGAAAGTGTGGGTGACGTTATCAAACGTCAGACAAGTCGTTTTCAGTATCAGGACCTAGTCCAGCAGATTATGAAAGACCCAGATGTGGCGGCTTTTATCCAGAAAGAATCCCTCAGCCAAGAGGAGTTGAATCGTAGCATCTCCAAGTTCAACCAATATATCACAGAACGGGACAAGTTTCTTCGTGGGGATGCGGACTATATAGCGCGTGGCTACAAGCCCATCTTGGTTATGAATCACGGATATGCGGATGTGTCTTATGAAGAAACACCAGAACTAATCGCGGCAGAAAAAGAGGCTGCAATTAAGAATCGTCTTAAGTTGATCAATCTACCAGCCAGTCTCAAGAAAGCGAAGTTGGCTCAGATTGACCTGGATGATCTAGGACGTTTACCGATTTTTGAGAGACTCTATTCCTTTGTTGACCTTTACCCAAGCATTCGAAAAGGCCTCTATCTTTACGGAGATTTTGGTGTTGGTAAGAGTTTCATGATGGCAGCCTTAGCTCATGACCTATCTGAAAAACGTGGTGCTTCAACAACCATTCTCCACTATCCAAGCTTTGTCATTGATGTGAAAAATGCCATCGGTGAAGGATCTGTGAAGACCTTGGTGGATGACATCAAGTTAGCAGAAGTCTTGGTCTTGGATGATATTGGTGCAGAGCAGTCGACTCCTTGGGTACGTGATGAGATTCTCCAAGTCATTCTTCAGTACCGCATGCAGGAAGATTTGCCGACCTTCTTTACTTCTAACTTTAATTTCCAAGATTTGGAAAAACATTTTGCCAAAGGAAAGAATGGAAATGACGAGACTTGGGAAGCTAGACGGGTCATGGAACGAATCCGTTATTTGGCTGAGGAAACGAGACTAGAAGGAGAAAATCGCCGATGACAGAAACCATTAAACTGATGAAAGCTCATACTTCAGTTCGTCGTTTTAAGGAGCAAGAGATTCCTCAAGCAGACTTGGATAAGATTTTGACTGCTGGACAAATGGCGTCATCTTGGAAAAATTTCCAATCCTACTCTGTGATTCTTGTACGCAGCCAAGAGAAGAAAGATGCCTTATATGAATTGGTTCCTCAGGAAGCCATTAGCCAGTCTGCAGCCTTTTTGCTCTTTGTTGGTGACTTGAACAGAGCTGAAAAGGGAGCAAACCTTCATACGGCCACTTTCCAACCCCAAGGAGTGGAAGGTCTCCTCATCACATCTGTGGATGCTGCGCTTGCTGGACAAAATACCTTGCTTGCGGCTGAGAGTCTGGGATATGGTGGTGTGATTATCGGTTTGATCCGTTACAAGTCGGAAGAAGTGGCAGAGCTTTTTAATTTGCCTGATTATACCTACCCTGTTTTTGGGATTGCCCTTGGCGTGCCAAATCAACAACATGAGGTCAAACCAAGACTGCCTTTGAACCAAGTGGTATTTGAAGAAGAATACCAAGAACAGCCGGTAGCAGCGATTTTGGATTATGACAAAGTTCAGGCAGACTATGCTGGTGCGCGTGCGACGACCTCTTGGAGTCAGCGTTTAGCAGAGCAGTTTGGTCAAGACGAACCTAGTTCAACTCGAAAAAATCTAGAACAGAAAAAGTTATTGTAGAAAGTGAGAAAACATGGCCTTACCAACTATTGCCATTGTGGGACGTCCCAATGTTGGAAAATCGACCCTATTTAATCGGATCGCTGGTGAGCGGATCTCAATCGTAGAAGATGTCGAGGGTGTGACACGTGACCGTATCTATGCAACGGGTGAGTGGCTCAATCGTTCCTTTAGTATGATTGATACGGGAGGGATTGACGATGTCGATGCTCCCTTCATGGAACAAATCAAGCACCAGGCAGAAATTGCCATGGAAGAAGCTGATGTCATCGTCTTTGTGGTGTCTGGGAAAGAAGGAATCACAGATGCGGACGAATACGTAGCCCGTAAACTTTATAAGACCCATAAACCAGTTATCCTTGCCGTTAACAAGGTTGACAACCCAGAAATGCGAAATGATATCTTTGATTTCTATGCGCTAGGATTGGGTGAACCGTTGCCAATTTCATCTGTCCACGGTATCGGGACAGGAGATGTGCTGGATGCTATTGTAGAAAATCTGCCACATGAAGTCGAAGAAGAAAATCCAGATGTCATTAAATTTAGCTTGATTGGCCGTCCTAACGTTGGAAAATCAAGTTTGATTAACGCTATTTTGGGAGAAGACCGCGTGATTGCTAGTCCAGTAGCTGGAACAACGCGTGACGCCATTGATACCCATTTTACAGATACGGATGGACAAGAGTTTACCATGATTGATACAGCTGGTATGCGTAAGTCTGGTAAAGTCTATGAAAATACGGAGAAATATTCTGTCATGCGAGCTATGCGTGCCATTGACCGTTCTGACGTGGTCTTGATGGTCCTCAATGCCGAAGAAGGTATCCGTGAGTACGACAAGCGTATCGCAGGTTTCGCCCACGAAGCCGGTAAAGGGATGATCATCGTGGTCAATAAGTGGGATACTCTTGAGAAAGACAACCACACCATGAAGAAATGGGAAGAGGATATCCGTGAGCAGTTCCAATATCTGCCTTATGCACCGATTGTCTTTGTATCCGCTCTTACCAAGCAACGTCTCCATAAACTGCCTGAGATGATCAAGCAAATTAGCGAGAGTCAAAACACCCGTATCCCATCAGCAGTCTTGAACGATGTCATTATGGATGCCATTGCTATCAATCCAACACCGACAGACAAAGGAAAACGACTCAAGATTTTCTACGCTACCCAAGTGGCAACCAAACCACCAACCTTTGTCATCTTTGTCAACGAAGAAGAACTCATGCACTTCTCTTACTTGCGTTTCTTGGAAAATCAAATCCGCAAGGCCTTCGTCTTTGAGGGAACACCAATTCACTTGATTGCAAGAAAACGCAAGTAAGTCTTGCTTATTTTTCAATAAGAATAACTGAAAAGAAGACTAGTTTGTCTTCTTTTTTCTATAAAGTAGGTGAAAAAAATCCTGTCAAATCGAAGGAAAAATCTGTCATCAAAATTCAATCATTTTCCTAGCTTTTGTAATCTATTTGTAATGAAAATGCACTTTCTTTGTAAAAATCAAAATGTTATAATTCCTTAAATCAATTTTCCTTTATCAGGGAGGTTATTATGAAAAGAAGCAGATTTTTTAAACATAGTTTGTTGGTTCGCTTGCTTGGGTTGCTGATGGTTTTTCTCTTCTTGTCAGCATTCACAGCACCTGAAAAACCTGAGTACGGGATCTATGACCCCAATCACTATCTGACTGATGAGACAATCAGACTGATTCGAGGTTTGAATAAGGTAAATAGTCAAAAAGCAGAAAAATTCCAAGTGGGCGTTTACGTTGTGAAAAGCCTGGATGGAGAAACAATCGAAACTGTAGCTAACGAAACAGCTAGAGCTTGGAAGATTGGCTACTCGGGAGACAACAACGGCGCCTTGATTGTGGTCGCTGTTGAGGATAGAAAATCACGGATTGAAACAAGCAATAATGTGGCAAGTAAGATCACAGACTATCAGACCAATAGATTTTTGAAAACAGCACGGCCTTACTTTCAAAAGGGAGACTACAGCAATGGAGTTCTTTCTATAGCAAACAATCTCAACTACATGTTTTATAGTGGATCGAGTACGACTGCTTCAAGTTCTAGAAGTAGTTACGACTATGCTACTAATTCTAGTCGTCTAAGAGAAATTGAAAAGTATACCGCTGGGAGTCAATCTTCGAAACGGCATCGAAAAAGTAGCTTCGATGACGGAGCCCTCGGATTTGTAGTTCTGATTTACTTCATCGTCATGATTATAGGATTTCTATTTGGTGGTCGTGGTGGCGGTTCACGTGGAGATGATTCTGGCGGTGGCTGGTGGGGCGGTGACTCATCAGACTCAGGTTCCTCTTGGTCTGATTCGGGCTCCGACTCATCTGGAGGCTGGGACGGCGGTGGCTTTGATGGCGGTGGTTCGTCTGATGACTGGTGAGTGATCATATATTGCTCAAACCGATTTCTCCATACAGTAAGGTGACTCCTTTGCAACAGTTCACTCCTTAATTAAAAATAAAAACAAAGTTTGGGAAATTGATTTAAAATCTGAGTATTTTCTCAGAAAAGTTGATAAAAGAAAGTGTTAAGGTTTTGATATGAAACAAAATAAAGTAATTCTCTCAATAGTGGCTATTTTCTTTGGACTACTAGTTCTGGGAAGTTGTTCCGCAGTGACGACCTATAATGGTCTAGTTGGTGAACAGACTAAAGTGGAGCAGGCTCAGGCCGATGTCTCGACAGCCCTCCAACGTCGTTCGGACTTGATTGGTAACTTGGTGGAGTCCGTTAAAGGACAAATGAATCATGAAACCGAAGTCTTTACCAAGATTGCGGATGCTAGAGCTAAAATCGGTAGTAGCTCAGTAACTTCGGAAGAAAACCAAAAGGCTCAGGGAGAGTTGAGCTCTGCTCTTTCCCGCTTGATTTCCTTGACGGAGAATTATCCAGAACTCAAGAGCAATCAAAATGTTGAGCAACTAATGGTCGAACTTTCAGGCAGTGAAAATCGTATCTTTGTAGCACGCAAGGATTATAATAAAGTCGCAGCCGAGTACAATCAAAAGTTGAGAAGTTTTCCAACTGTGCTTTTTGCGAATATGATGAACTTTAAAGAAGCTGAAACCTTTAAAGAAACAGAAGAAGCCAAGACAGTTCCTAAGGTCGATTTTGGAACATCTTCATCAAGTCAATAAAGTGGATCAGCCTATGAATAAAGGAATTTCTCTAGTATGACTAGTGATTTCAAACTCAAACCTGGAAAGTCTTTTCCAGGTTTTTTTGGTATAATAAAAGGGAAGAGACAGTGACTGAAATGGAGGTTTGCTATGGAGAAAACAAAAGCCTTTCTTGAAGCGCACTACAAGAGATATATCTTTACGATTTGCCTTCTCTGGTTCCTCATGTTTTTCCTTCCTTGGGATTGGCATATAGGAGGAGTTTCAATTTATTATTTCGTTATGAAAAAACTCTTTGTGGTTTTTGGAGTTTTATCCATCCTATACTCCGTGCTGATTAAAAAAATCAGTCTCCTCATCTTTGGCATCATCTTTTGCTTGGCCTTCTGGATCAATCTCTTTTGGTATTTTGGGATATTGCCTATATTCTTGGGAAATTAAACATTAACAAATGAAGGACTAGACTAGCTTCTAGTCCTTTTTTCTTCCTTATTGAAATAGTTGGAGATATAAAAATAATTTTGTTGACGGGCTGTCTGTATGATATAATAAGTCCCGTAAAAAGAAGATTAAGGGATTTGAAAAATGGCTAAAAAAGTAAAAGATTATTATGACTTGGCTTATGCTATGGATTTGAGTCGACGGTTGCAAGAAGCATCCGTTGCCTTTGATGGACAAAAGTTTAGGCTGTTGCTAGAAAAAGACTTGGAAAATTTGGAGTTTAGCCAGCGTCAAGAACTCTTGGCTAAAAGTATCAAAGATTGTCTTCCCCTATCTTATCAGGACTCTCTCAAGGTTTTTGAGAAAATTTTGGGTCCTGAGTTAGAGGGTGGTTTAGGTATGTTCTCAGAAGGATATTGGCTTTGGCCAATCGGAAAATATGTAGAGCTATTTGGGGACAAGGAATTTGAATTGAGCACGGCCTTTAGTAAGGAACTAACCAAGCGATTTACTGGAGAATTTTCTATGAGACCTTTGCTGGCTCGCTATCCTAAGGCTACAATGACTTTGCTATTAGAATGGAGTCGGGATGAAAATTTGCGTGTTCGTAGACTTGCCAGCGAATGCATGCGTATCCGTCTGCCTTGGGCTAAGAGACAAACCGTCGTATTGGATTATTTTGAGGATTTCACCACTATTCTGACCAATCTAAAAGATGATAGAGACAAGTCTATTCAAAAAAGTGTAGCCAATAATCTAAATGATTTGTACAAGGAAGCCCCCGATAAGTTTGAAAGGATTCTTCAAACTTGGCAGAAAGGGGAGCTAAGTCCAAGTTGTGCTTGGATTATCAAGCATGCATCTCGAACAAAAAACAAAAAAAGAGCCACAGAAGATTTATGCAAAAAAAGCTGAATTTCAGCTGGCCTTTTCCGTTGTAAATTAAGGATTCTTTCTTGAAAAATAATGGTAAATATGCTAAAATTAAAAGAACATTCTAAAATATTCAGAATAAAAAGTAAGGAAAATCATGGCTAATATTTTAAAAACGATTATTGAAAATGATAAAGGAGAACTTCGTCGTCTGGAAAAGATGGCTGATAAGGTTCTTAACTATGAGAGCCAAATGGCTGCAATGTCAGACGAAGAACTAAAAGCGAAAACTGACGAATTTAAAGAACGATACAACAAGGGTGAATCACTTGATTCATTGCTATATGAGGCTTTTGCGGTAGTTCGTGAAGCTGCAAAACGTGTCCTTGGGCTTTTCCCTTATAAGGTTCAGGTTATGGGTGGGATTGTTCTTCACCATGGTGACGTTCCAGAGATGCGTACGGGTGAAGGGAAGACCTTGACAGCGACTATGCCAGTGTACCTCAATGCCCTTGCAGGTAAAGGAGTTCACGTAGTTACAGTCAACGAATACCTAACAGAACGTGACGCGACTGAAATGGGTGAATTGTACTCATGGCTCGGTCTATCAGTAGGGATTAACTTGGCAGCCAAATCTCCAATGGAGAAAAAAGAGGCATACCTTTGCGATATTACCTACTCAACCAACTCAGAGATTGGTTTCGACTACCTTCGTGATAACATGGTCGTTCGTGCAGAAAACATGGTACAACGTCCACTAAACTATGCCTTGGTCGATGAGGTTGACTCAATTTTGATCGACGAAGCTCGTACACCATTGATCGTTTCAGGTGCCAACGCAGTTGAAACAAGCCAACTCTACCATATGGCGGACCACTTCGTGAAATCTTTGGACAAGGACGACTATATCATTGACGTTCAGTCTAAGACGATCGGTTTGTCAGATTCTGGTATTGACAAGGCTGAAAGCTACTTCAAACTAGAAAATCTCTACGACATTGAAAATGTAGCTCTTACTCACTTTATCGACAATGCCCTCCGTGCCAACTATATCATGATTCTCGATATCGACTATGTGGTTAGTGAAGAGCAGGAAATCTTGATTGTCGACCAATTTACAGGTCGTACCATGGAAGGTCGTCGTTACTCTGATGGTTTGCACCAAGCGATTGAAGCAAAAGAAGGTGTGCCAATTCAAGACGAGACCAAGACTTCAGCTTCTATTACCTATCAAAACCTCTTCCGTATGTATAAGAAATTGGCAGGTATGACAGGTACTGGTAAAACAGAGGAAGAAGAATTCCGCGAAATTTACAACATTCGTGTTATCCCAATCCCAACCAACCGTCCAATTCAACGTATCGACCACTCAGACCTTCTCTATGCAAGTCTGGATGCGAAATTTAAGGCTGTAGTTGAAGATGTAAAAGCTCGTTACCAAAAAGGTCAGCCGGTCTTGGTAGGTACAGTTGCCGTTGAAACGAGTGATTTCCTCTCCAAGAAATTGGTAGCAGCAGGTGTTCCTCACGAAGTCTTGAATGCGAAGAACCACTACAGAGAAGCGCAAATCATCATGAACGCTGGTCAACGTGGCGCGGTTACTATCGCAACCAACATGGCTGGTCGTGGTACCGACATTAAACTTGGTGAAGGGGTTCGTGAGCTTGGTGGACTTTGTGTTATCGGTACAGAGCGTCACGAAAGTCGCCGTATTGATAATCAGCTTCGTGGACGTTCAGGACGTCAAGGAGACCCAGGTGAGTCACAATTCTACTTGTCTCTTGAAGATGATTTGATGAAACGTTTCGGTTCTGAACGTTTGAAAGGTGTCTTTGAACGACTCAACATGTCTGACGAAGCCATCGAATCTCGCATGTTAACGCGTCAAGTTGAAGCAGCTCAAAAACGTGTCGAAGGAAACAACTACGACACTCGTAAACAAGTCCTTCAATACGATGATGTTATGCGTGAACAACGTGAAATCATCTATGCACAACGTTATGATGTTATTACTGCAGATCGTGACTTGGCACCAGAAATCCATGCTATGATCCGTCGTACCATTGGACGTATCGTGGATGCACATGCTCGTTCGAAAGAAGATGAAAAATTGGAAGCAATCTTGAACTTTGCTAAGTATAACTTGCTTCCAGAAGATTCAATTAGCCGTTCAGACCTTGCAGGTTTGTCGGACCAAGCTATCAAAGATGAACTTTTCCAACGTGCCTTGAAAGTCTATGACAGCCAAGTTGCTAAGCTTCGTGACGAAGATGCAGTGAAAGAATTCCAAAAAGTCTTGATTCTACGTGTTGTAGACAACAAGTGGACAGACCATATCGATGCTCTTGACCAGTTGCGAAATGCTGTTGGTCTTCGTGGATATGCCCAAAACAACCCTGTTGTAGAATATCAAGCAGAAGGTTTCCGCATGTTTAACGACATGATTGGTTCAATCGAATTCGATGTGACCCGTTTGATGATGAAAGCACAAATCCATGAACAAGAACGTCCGCAAACTGAACACAATATCAGTACAACTGCGACTCGTAATATCGCAGCGCAGCAGGCAAGCCTTCCAGAAGATTTGGACTTGAGCCAAATCGGACGAAACGACCAATGCCCATGTGGATCAGGTAAGAAATTCAAGAACTGTCATGGTAAGAGACAATAATATGAGATAAGATACAGGCGGATACCTGGTAAAAATCATTTTTTGCTTGGTGTCCGTTTGCTTTATAAGGAGATGAATCATGGTATTTAAAGCTAAAAGTCCTAAAATTAACATTGAAGAAGTTCGCGCCTTATCTAAATTGGAGGGAGCGGCTCTTGCGAGAAAAAATCAACGTGATCAGGAATTGGAAGCCATCATCCGTGGGGAAGACCAGCGTATTCTCTTGGTGATTGGACCATGTTCATCTGATAATGAAGAGGCGGTTCTCGAGTATGCCAAGCGTCTATCTGCTTTACAAGAAGAGGTCAAAGACCGTATTTTTATGGTCATGCGTGTCTATACAGCTAAACCTCGTACCAATGGGGATGGCTATAAGGGCTTGATTCATCAACCAAATGCGACAGAAGCTCCTAGTTTGATTAATGGAATCAAGGCTGTTCGTCAGCTCCACTACCGTGTGATTACCGAGACGGGAATGACAACAGCTGATGAGATGCTTTATCCTGAAAATCTTCCGCTGGTGGATGATTTGATTTCTTATATGGCTGTTGGAGCCCGTTCTGTAGAGGATCAACAGCACCGTTTTGTAGCGAGTGGAGCAGACTTTTCAACAGGATTTAAAAATCCCACATCTGGAAATCTCAATGTCATGTTTAACGGGATTTACGCAGCGCAAAATAAACAGAGTTTCCTTTTCCTCGGTAAAGAGGTGGAAACAACGGGGAATCCATTGTCCCACGCCATTCTTCGTGGCGCCTTGAATGAATATGGGAAAAATATTCCTAACTACTACTATGACAATTTGATGGATACCATTGATCAGTATGAAAAGATGGGCTTGGAAAATCCCTTTATCATCATCGATACCAATCATGACAATTCAGGCAAGCAATATATGGATCAAATCCGTATCGTTCGCCAGACCTTGATTAACCGTGACTGGAATGATAAAATCAAAAAATATGTTCGTGGTTTTATGATTGAGTCCTATCTAGAAGATGGACGTCAAAATGAACCAGAAGTTTTTGGTAAGTCCATTACAGATCCGTGTCTCGGCTGGAACAATACTGAAGCACTTGTTCGCGAAATCTACCAAACGCTAGGAGAATAAGATGGCATTTATCGAAAAAGGTCAAGAAATTGATATTGAAGCAATCAAGGCTGCGACCCAGTTGTCACCTGAAGCCTTGCGTTATAAGGAAGCACGAGATCGAGAGTTGGCAGCCATCATCTCGGGTGAGGACGATCGTATCCTTTTAGTGATGGGGCCGTGCTCTTCAGACAATGAAGAAGCAGTGCTTGAATATGCTCGTCGCTTAGCAGACTTGCAGAAAAAAGTTACGGATAAAATCTTTATCGTGATGCGTGTCTATACGGCTAAACCTCGTACTAATGGAGATGGCTATAAAGGCATGATTCATCAACCAAATACCAGCGAAGCGCCTAGTCTCATCAATGGTTTGCAGGCTGTTCGTCAGCTGCACTACCGAGTGATTACCGAAACTGGATTGACAACAGCTGATGAGATGCTTTATCCGTCAAATCTCGTTTTGGTTGATGACCTGGTCAGCTACCATGCTGTAGGGGCTCGTTCAGTAGAAGACCAAGAACACCGCTTTGTAGCCTCTGGGATTGATGCTCCAGTTGGGATGAAAAATCCAACATCTGGGAACCTTGGGGTCATGTTTAATGCCATCTATGCGGCTCAAAACAAGCAAACCTTCCTTTACCATGGCCAAGAAGTGGAAACTTCAGGAAATCCTTTGGCCCACGTTATCCTTCGTGGTGCCATGAACGAATATGGTAAAAATGAACCCAATTTCTACTATGAAACCCTCTTGAATGCCATCAATCGCTATGAGACTATGGGACTTGAAAATCCCTTCATTATCATCGATACCAATCATGACAATTCTGGCAAGCAGTATATGGAACAAATTCGCATTGTTCGTCAAGCTTTGCTGAATCGTGACTGGAATGAAAAGATTAAAAAGACGGTTCGAGGCTTTATGATTGAATCTTACCTAGCTGATGGTCGTCAAAACCAACCAGAGGTCTTTGGTTGCTCCATTACCGACCCTTGTCTAGGCTGGGAAAATACAGTAGCCTTGGTAGAAGAAATTTATACTACCTTAACAAAATAAGTGAAAAGGATGGAGTTGGGGGAATCTCAACTCCTTTTGTGAGTATGATAGTTGGACACGGAATTGACATCGAAGAATTGGCTTCGATAGAAAACGCAGTTACACGACGTGAGGGCTTTGCTAAGCGCGTGCTGACCCCTAAAGAAATGGAGCGTTTTGCCAGTCTCAAAGGGCGCAGACAAATTGAATACTTGGCAGGTCGCTGGTCTGCTAAGGAGGCCTTTTCCAAGGCTATGGGAACTGGTATTGGCAAACTGACCTTTCAGGATTTGGAAATTTTGAACAATGAACGCGGGGCTCCCTATTTTAGTCATGCACCATTTTCAGGAAAGATTTGGCTATCTATCAGCCATACAAATCAGTTTGTGACAGCCAGTGTCATTTTGGAGGAAAATCATGAAAGCTAGTCCACATAGACCAACCAAGGCTCTGATTCATCTGGGAGCTATTCGACAAAATATTCAGCAAATGGGGGCTCATATCCCTGAAGGAACGCTCAAGTGGGCAGTGGTCAAGGCCAATGCCTATGGTCATGGGGCAGTTGCTGTTGCAACGGCGATTCAAGATGATGTTGATGGATTTTGCGTTTCCAATATTGATGAAGCTATCGAGTTGCGTCAAGCAGGTATAAACAAGAAAATTCTCATCTTAGGAGTTTCTGAGCTAGAAGTTGTTGCTCTAGCAAAAGAATACGACATCACCTTGACTGTGGCTGGACTGGAGTGGATTCAAGCGCTCTTAGCTAGGGAGACAGATTTATCTGGCTTAACGGTTCACCTCAAGATTGATTCAGGAATGGGACGGATTGGTTTCCGAGATTCCAGTGAGGCTGATCAGGCTCAAGCCTTGCTCAAGCAACATGGTGCTCGCGTTGAGGGGATTTTTACCCACTTTGCTACTGCAGATGAAGAATCAGATGACTATTTTAATGCCCAGTTAGAATGCTTTAAAGCTATTTTGGCAAGTATGAAGGAAGTTCCAGAGCTGGTTCATGCCAGCAATTCGGCAACGACCCTCTGGCATGCAGAGACTATTTTCAATGCAGTCCGTATGGGAGATGCCATGTATGGTCTCAATCCTAGTGGAGAGGTCTTGGACTTGCCCTATGATTTGACTCCAGCCTTGAGTTTGGAGTCTGCCTTGGTTCATGTCAAGACAGTTTCAGCTGGAGCTTGCATGGGCTATGGAGCCACCTATCAGGCGGATAGTGAACAAGTCATTGCGACCGTGCCAATCGGCTATGCGGATGGTTGGACACGAGACATGCAGAATTTCTCTGTCTTGGTAGAGGGACAAGCTTGCCCAATTGTCGGCCGAGTATCTATGGACCAAATCACTATTCGGCTGCCTAAGGTTTACCCGCTAGGCACAAAAGTAACCCTAATCGGCACAAACGGTGACAAGGAAATCACAGTAACTCAGGTAGCGACCTACCGTGGAACCATTAACTATGAGGTGGTTTGCCTCCTCAGCGACCGCATTCCGAGAGAATATTATTAAAAAGAAAGGAGTGGAGCATGAATCTACATCAACCCTTGCATGTCTTACCTGGTGTGGGACCAAAGTCAGCCGAGAAATACGCCAAATTAGGAATTGAAAACTTGCAAGACCTCTTGCTCTACTTTCCTTTCCGTTATGAAGATTTCAAGACCAAGCAGGTGATGGAGCTGGAAGACGGAGAAAAGGCTGTCCTGTCTGGTCAAGTCGTGACTCCTGCTAGTGTCCAGTATTATGGTTTTAAGCGCAATCGTTTGCGTTTTAGTCTCAAGCAGGGAGAAGTCGTTTTTGCGGTTAATTTCTTTAACCAGCCCTATCTAGCTGATAAGATAGAGCTGGGAGCAACCCTGGCTGTCTTTGGGAAATGGGACCGCGCCAAGTCTAGTCTGACAGGGATGAAGGTCCTGGCTCAGGTAGAGGATGATCTCCAGCCTGTCTATCGTCTGGCTCAGGGAATCAGTCAGGCCAGTCTGGTCAAGGTCATCAAGACAGCCTTTGATCAGGGATTGGACCTCTTGATTGAAGAAAATCTTCCCCAGTCTTTACTTGATAAATACAAACTCATGTCCCGTTGCCAGGCTGTTCGCGCTATGCATTTTCCCAAGGATTTGGCAGAATACAAGCAGGCCCTTCGCCGGATCAAGTTTGAAGAACTCTTTTATTTTCAGATGCAGTTGCAGTCACTCAAGTCTGAAAATAGAGTTCAGGGAAGTGGTCTGGTTCTGAATTGGTCCCAGGAAAAAGTGTCGGCTGTTAAAGAAAGTCTGCCTTTTGCCCTGACCCCAGCTCAAGAAAAGAGTTTGCGGGAAATATTGGCCGACATGAAGTCGGGCCACCACATGAATCGTCTCCTACAAGGGGATGTAGGGAGCGGAAAAACGGTGGTTGCTGGCCTGGCCATGTTTGCGGCGGTGACGTCTGGCTACCAGGCTGCTCTCATGGTACCGACAGAAATCCTAGCAGAGCAACACTTTGAGAGTTTACAGAACCTTTTTCCAGACTTGAAACTGGCTCTCTTGACAGGATCCTTGAAAGCTACAGAAAAAAGAGAAGTCTTGGAGACTATTGCCAAGGGTGAGGCCGACTTTATTATCGGAACCCACGCTCTGATACAGGATGGGGTTGATTATGCTCGTCTTGGTTTGATTATCATCGATGAGCAGCACCGTTTTGGTGTGGGCCAAAGGCGTATTTTACGGGAAAAAGGGGACAATCCTGACGTTCTCATGATGACAGCGACGCCCATTCCGCGAACACTGGCTATCACAGCCTTTGGAGATATGGATGTTTCCATTATTGACCAGATGCCAGCAGGTCGGAAGCCGATTGTGACGCGCTGGATTAAGCATGAGCAGCTGCCTCAGGTCTTGACTTGGTTAGAGGGGGAAATCCAAAAAGGTTCGCAAGCCTATGTCATCTCTCCTTTGATTGAAGAATCTGAAGCTCTGGATTTGAAAAATGCCATTGCCTTATCAGAGGAGTTAACAGCTCATTTTGCCGGCAAGGCTGAAGTGGCTCTTTTACATGGTAAGATGAAGAGTGATGAAAAAGACCAGATTATGCAGGAATTTAAAGAGAGAAAAACGGATATTCTGGTTTCGACAACAGTTATCGAGGTTGGGGTTAATGTTCCCAATGCGACCGTCATGATTATCATGGATGCCGATCGGTTCGGTCTCAGCCAGCTTCACCAGCTCAGAGGCCGTGTCGGTCGGGGGGACAAACAGTCCTATGCTGTTCTCGTTGCTAATCCCAAGACGGATTCTGGGAAAGATCGCATGCGTATCATGACAGAAACGACCAATGGATTTGTCCTTGCGGAGGAAGATTTGAAAATGCGTGGTTCTGGTGAGATTTTTGGAACCAGACAGTCAGGACTTCCAGAGTTTCAAGTGGCGGATATTATCGAAGATTTTCCGATTTTAGAAGAAGCCAGAAAGGTTGCCAGCTACATTAGTTCGATAGAAGACTGGCAAGAGGATCCAGAATGGCGGATGATTGCTCTCCACCTAGAAAAAAGAGAACATCTGGATTAAGCCTTTTCTAAGAAATCTATAAGCTAGCTTTTAGGTTTGGGCCTTATACTAGAGTCATCAAAAAGAAACGAGGACTCTCACATGACGATTAAAGTAACCTACCAAAAGAAATTTCAAACCGTCAAACTAGAGAAAGGAGCTAGCACCTATTGATACACGAAGAGCGGAAACGCTCTTTTTATTTTTAAAACTACTTTCAGACGATAGGTTTAAGGAAAGAGAATCTAAAATCACTTTCTGTTTATCTTTCTTTCTTGCATTGCTTTCCTAGATATGCTAGAGTTATGATAGCGATTACAAAACTAAAGGAGCATGCTATGAAAAATCCAGCTTTGTTAGAAGAAATCAAGACCTATCTAGGACGGGATGAGGTTCCAGAAGACTTTGATACTTTTTGGGATGAGGAAGTCAAAAATGTTTCCACACTTCCAGCCTACCAGTTGGAGGAAAGAGATTTCCATATTCCCCAAGTCAAGTGCTATGAGCTAACCTTTGAAGGAACCAATGAAGGCAAGGTCTACGCACGGGTCGTCCTGCCAAAGAGTGAGGAGAAAGTTCCGTTAATCTTCCACTTTCATGGTTATATGGGACGTGGTTGGGACTGGACCGACATGCTGGCCTTCACTGTGGCTGGTTACGGTGTTGTTTCCATGGACGTTCGTGGCCAGTCGGGCTATTCTCAAGACGGCTTACGCTCTCCACTTGGAAATACGGTGAAAGGGCATATCATCCGTGGTGCTGTTGAGGGTCGTGAACATCTCTTTTATAAGGATGTTTATCTGGATATTTACCAGTTGGTTGAAATTATTGCTAGTCTGCCACAGGTGGATGAGAAAAGACTTTCTAGCTATGGTGCCTCACAAGGCGGTGCTTTAGCCCTGGTTGCAGCAGCGCTCAATCCTCGGATTCAGAAAACAGTTGCCATCTATCCTTTCTTGTCAGACTTTAGACGAGTGCTTGAGATTGGCAATACCAGTGAAGCCTATGACGAACTTTTCCGTTATTTCAAGTTCCACGATCCCTTCCATGAAACAGAGGAGGAAATCATGGCGACTCTTGCCTATATCGATGTGAAGAATCTTGCCCATCGTATCAAAGGAGAGGTCAAGATGATTACGGGCTTGGATGACGATGTTTGCTATCCTATTACCCAGTTTGCGATTTACAACCGTCTGACCTGCGATAAGGCCTATCGCATCATGCCTGAGTATGCCCATGAAGCCATGAATGTTTTTGTCAATGACCAAGTCTACAACTGGCTCTGTGGCAGTGAGATTCCTTTTAAGTATGTAAAATAATGAATGAGAGAGCCCAGGAGCTCTCTTTTTTATGTCCAAAACCCGAAAGTACTTTTAGAAAATTTAAAATATTAAAATATTCTTAAAAGTAAAATCTATTCTGTAGGAACACAGATATAAATATAAGACTTTATTGTATAATAAAGGGAAAGTCACTTGTGAAAGGAGGAAAAAGGCTGCCGGGTGGTTAAAAACTCGGGCTCAGCAGAAAATGGGAGAGGATTGGAAGCTCTCATTAAGTTGGATATTTTCTTGTAAAACTTGTCTCTTGAAGAGACAATAAAAATTTTTAAAGAAAAAGAAAGCGCTTTATTTTATGAAAAATGAAAGGACAAACATGAATTACAAATCTTTAGATCGGAAACAGCGATACGGAATTCGAAAATTTGCAGTTGGGGCAGCATCGGTAGTGATTGGTACAGTAGTATTTGGAGCAAATCCAGTCTTAGCTCAAGAGCAAGCCAATGCAGCAGGGGCCAATACAGAAACTGTCGAACCTGGTCAAGGTTTATCAGAATTGCCAAAAGAAGCGTCCTCGGGAGATCTTGCTCATTTGGATAAGGATTTGGCTGGTAAATTGGCAGCAGCACAAGACAACGGCGTTGTGGTGGACCAAGATCATTTGAAAAAAAATGAGAGTGCAGAATCAGAAACCCCATCCTCTACGGAAACCCCTGCAGAAGAAGCAAATAAGGAAGAGGAATCAGAGGATCAGGGTGCTATTCCTCGTGACTATTACTCAAGAGATTTAAAAAATGCTAATCCTGTCCTTGAAAAAGAAGATGTTGAAACCAATGCAGCAAATGGTCAGAGAGTCGATTTATCAAGTGAACTAAACAAACTAAAGCAACTTAAAAATGCTACAGTTCACATGGAGTTCAAACCAGATGCATCAGCTCCACGTTTTTACAATCTCTTCTCGGTATCCAGTGACACCAAGGAAAATGAGTACTTTACTATGTCGGTCCTTGATAATACAGCTCTTATTGAAGGGCGTGGCACTAACGGAGAACAGTTCTATGATAAGTATACAGATGCTCCTTTGAAAGTTCGCCCTGGACAATGGAATTCAGTGACCTTTACTGTCGAACAACCAACAGCGGAGTTACCTCATGGTCGAGTTCGTCTCTATGTGAACGGTGTCTTATCCCGTACAAGTCTCAAATCTGGTAACTTCGTCAAAGATATGCCAGATGTTAATCAAGCTCAACTTGGAGCAACCAAACGGGGCAATAAAACAGTTTGGGCATCAAACCTACAAGTTCGAAACCTAACCGTTTACGATCGTGCTTTAAGCCCAGATGAAGTTCAAACACGGAGTCAATTATTTGAAAGAGGTGAATTGGAACAGAAACTTCCTGAGGGAGCAAAAGTTACTGAGAAAGAAGACGTCTTTGAAGGTGGTAGGAACAATCAACCAAATAAAGATGGTATCAAGAGTTATCGTATCCCAGCTCTTCTCAAGACAGATAAAGGAACGCTGATTGCAGGAACGGATGAAAGACGTTTGCACCATTCTGACTGGGGAGATATTGGGATGGTTGTTCGTCGCAGCTCAGATAATGGAAAAACATGGGGAGATAGAATTGTAATCTCAAATCCTCGTGACAATGAGCACGCTAAACATGCAGATTGGCCATCTCCAGTTAATATTGATATGGCCTTGGTGCAAGACCCTGAAACAAAGAGAATTTTTGCAATTTACGACATGTTCCTTGAAAGTAAGGCGGTATTTTCATTGCCGGGACAAGCTCCGAAAGCTTATGAACAAGTGGGAGATAAAGTTTATCAAGTTTTATATAAGCAAGGAGAATCAGGTCGCTATACGATTCGAGAAAACGGAGAGGTTTTCGACCCTCAAAATAGAAAGACAGATTATCGTGTTGTCGTTGACCCTAAAAAACCAGCCTACAGCGATAAGGGAGATTTGTATAAAGGGAATGAGCTAATCGGAAATATTTATTTTGAGTATAGCGAGAAGAATATTTTTAGAGTTTCCAATACCAACTACCTATGGATGTCCTACAGTGATGACGATGGGAAGACTTGGTCTGCACCAAAAGATATTACTCATGGGATTCGGAAAGATTGGATGCACTTCCTAGGAACTGGACCTGGTACGGGGATTGCCTTGCGTACAGGACCTCATAAGGGAAGACTGGTGATTCCAGTTTATACAACAAACAACGTTTCCTATCTAAGTGGTTCTCAATCATCTCGTGTAATTTATTCAGATGATCATGGAGAAACATGGCAAGCAGGGGAAGCAGTTAACGATAACCGCCCAGTAGGCAACCAAACCATTCACTCTTCAACCATGAATAATCCAGGCGCCCAAAATACGGAGTCGACTGTTGTTCAGTTGAATAATGGGGATCTCAAGCTCTTTATGCGTGGCTTGACTGGTGATCTTCAGGTTGCGACCAGTCATGATGGAGGAGCAACGTGGGATAAGGAAATCAAACGATATCCTCAAGTAAAAGACGTTTATGTTCAAATGTCCGCTATTCACACCATGCATGAAGGCAAGGAATACATTCTACTCAGCAATGCTGGTGGTCCTGGACGAAACAATGGTTTGGTCCACCTAGCTCGTGTTGAGGAGAATGGTGAGTTGACATGGCTGAAACACAATCCTATACAAAGTGGTAAGTTTGCTTACAACTCACTCCAAGAACTTGGAAATGGCGAATATGGTTTGCTTTATGAGCATGCGGATGGTAATCAAAACGATTATACTTTATCCTATAAGAAATTCAACTGGGATTTCTTAAGCAAAGACAGAATTTCTCCTAAAGAAGCAAAAGTAAAATATGCTATCCAAAAATGGCCAGGTATTATTGCCATGGAGTTCGATTCGGAAGTATTGGTCAACAAGGCTCCGACCCTTCAATTGGCAAATGGCAAGACAGCAACCTTTATGACCCAGTACGATACAAAAACTCTCCTATTCACAATAGATCCAGAGGATATGGGTCAAAGAATTACAGGTCTAGCTGAGGGAGCAATTGAAAGCATGCACAATTTACCAGTTTCTTTAGCTGGCTCTAAACTAAGCGATGGTATTAATGGCAGTGAAGCTGCTATCCATGAGGTGCCGGAGTACACAGGTGGTGTCAATGCTGAGGAAGCAGCGGTTCATGAAGTTCCGGAGTATACAGGTCCAATGGCAACAGTAGGTGAAGAACCAGCTCCAACAGTAGAAAAACCAGAATTCACTGGTGGTGTCAATGCTGAGGAAGCCCCAGTGGCAGAGATGCCAGAGTACACCGGTCCATTATCAACAGTAGGAGAAGAAGCAGCGCCAACGGTTGAAAAGCCTGAATTTACAGGTGGAGTCAATGCTGTTGAGGCAGCAGTTCATGAACTTCCAGAGTTCAAGGGTGGTGTCAATGCAGTTCTAGCAGCCTCAAACGAGTTTCCGGAATATAGAGGAGGTGCTAACTTTGTCTTGGCAGCTTCAAATGACCTGCCAGAGTATAAGGGTGGTGTCAATGGTGCTGAGGCAGCAGTCCTTGAAGTGCCAGAGTACAAGGGAGACACCAATCTAGTATTAGCAGCTGCAGACAACAAACTGTCTCTAGGCCAAGATGTGACCTATCAAGCGCCAGCCGCTAAACAAGATGAACTTCCAAATACGGGAAGCAAGGAAACAAGCTCACTGATTTCCCTTGGTCTTGCAGGTGTTCTTTTATCCTTGTTTGCATTTGGCAAGAAGAGAAAAGAATAATAAGTAAAAGCTATTTGAGTAAGTCTCAGAAGAGATAGCAGGTTTTTCAGCCTGCTATCTTTTTTGACGACATTCAGCTTGATTCGAAATCATAAGAAGTCTGAAACTACTTTCAGGATAGTCTGTTCTATAAAATAGTTTTGAAACTGAAATCTATTCTACTACAAGCTATTGAAAGCGCTTAACAAATGATATATAATAAGCCCATAAGAACAAGAAAGGGAGGAAAGAGGATGCCACAGATCAGCAAAGAAGCCTTGATTGAACAAATCAAAGATGGAATCATTGTCTCTTGCCAGGCACTTCCTCACGAACCGCTTTATACAGAAGCGGGAGGAGTCATTCCCTTGCTAGTCAAAGCGGCTGAGCAAGGTGGAGCAGTCGGTATCCGAGCAAACAGTGTTCGCGATATCAAGGAGATTAAGGAGGTTACGAAACTCCCGATTATCGGGATTATCAAACGTGACTATCCGCCACAGGAGCCTTTCATTACAGCTACTATGAAAGAAGTTGATGAATTGGCTGAACTAGACATCGAGGTCATTGCTCTGGATTGTACCAAACGTGAACGTTACGACGGTTTGGAAATTCAGGACTTTATCCGACAAGTCAAAGAAAAATATCCGCATCAACTCTTAATGGCTGATACTAGCACGTTTGAAGAGGGTATAGCAGCAGTTGAAGCAGGAATTGATTTTGTTGGAACAACCCTATCAGGTTACACTTCTTACAGTCCAAAAGTAGATGGTCCAGACTTTGAACTGATCAAAAAACTGTGTGAAGCAGGTGTGGATGTCATCGCTGAAGGGAAAATTCATACACCAGAACAAGCTAAGCAAATCCTTGAATATGGGGTGCGAGGTATCGTTGTTGGTGGAGCAATTACTAGACCAAAAGAGATTACGGAGCGCTTTGTTGCCGGTCTTAAATAACACAATCTCAAAACAGAGGAGAGTGGTTGATGCGTCGGACAAAATGAAAACGTATACAAATATAAACTTGCTCATTATCCAATATGGATACGCTTATCAATTAGGAGAATACAGATGAAATTTAGAAAACTAGCTTGTACAGTACTTGCGGGTGCTGCGATTCTTGGCCTTGCTGCTTGTGGTAACTCTGGTGGAAGCAAAGATGCTGCAAATTCTGGTAGCGATAGCGGAAAAACAGAAATCACTTGGTGGGCATTCCCAGTCTTCACACAAGAAAAAACTGGTGACGGTGTTGGAACTTATGAAAAATCAATCATCGAAGCTTTCGAAAAAGCAAATCCAGATGTAAAAGTGAAATTGGAAACCATCGACTTCAAGTCAGGTCCAGAAAAGATCACAACAGCCATCGAAGCAGGAACAGCGCCAGACGTACTCTTTGACGCACCAGGACGTATCATCCAATACGGTAAAAACGGTAAATTGGCTGAGTTGAACGACCTCTTCACAGACGAATTCGTCAAAGATGTCAACAACGAAAACATCGTACAAGCAAGTAAGGCTGGAGACAAAGCTTACATGTATCCAATCAGTTCAGCTCCATTCTACATGGCTATGAACAAGAAAATGTTGGAAGATGCTGGAGTTGCAAACCTTGTAAAAGAAGGTTGGACAACTGATGACTTTGAAAAAGTTTTGAAAGCGCTTAAAGATAAAGGCTATACACCAGGTTCATTGTTCAGTTCTGGTCAAGGGGGAGACCAAGGAACACGTGCCTTCATCGCAAACCTTTATGGCGGTTCTGTAACAGACAAAGACGTAACCAAATATACAACAGACGATCCTAAATTCGTCAAAGGTCTTGAAAAAGCTGCTAGCTGGATCAAAGATGGTTTGTTGAACAATGGTTCACAATTTGACGGTGGAGCAGACATCCAAAACTTTGCTAACGGTCAAACTTCATACACAATCCTTTGGGCACCAGCTCAAAACGGTATCCAAGCGAAACTCTTGGAAGCAAGTAAGGTAGATGTGGTAGAAGTACCATTCCCATCAGATTCTGGTAAACCATCTCTTGAATACCTTGTAAACGGATTTGCAGTATTTAACAACAAAGACGATAAGAAAGTCGCAGCTGCTAAGAAATTCGTTCAATTCATCGCAGATGACAAAGAATGGGGTCCTAAAGACGTAGTTCGTACAGGTGCCTTCCCAGTTCGTACTTCATTTGGCAAACTTTATGAAGACAAACGTATGGAAACAATCAGTGGCTGGACTAAATACTACTCACCATACTACAACACTATCGACGGATTTGCTGAAATGAGAACACTTTGGTTCCCAATGTTGCAATCTGTATCAAATGGTGACGAAAAACCAGCGGATGCTTTGAAAGCCTTCACTGAAAAAGCTAATGAAACAATCAAAAAAGCTACAAAACAATAAGCACTAAGTCAGATTGATTCCCCCCTTTTCCCTGTGCACTATGGTGTAAGAAAAGGGGGACTTTTGTTTGAAATGGTAGGAACTGTCACGAAATTAAAATGAAGTTCTTACATAAGCGAATCTTAAAAAATTTCATTTTGGTTTTAAAACAGTTCAAGAAAATCAAAAACTATTCTATTTGAAAGAGAGGTGCCGACTGTGAAAGTCAATAAAATTCGTATGCGGGAAACAGTGATTTCCTACGCTTTCCTAGCACCAGTGTTATTCTTCTTTGTCATCTTTGTCTTGGCTCCTATGATTATGGGATTCATTACAAGTTTCTTTAACTACTCCATGACTAAATTTGAGTTTGTGGGCTTGGACAACTACATTCGCATGTTTAAAGACCCTGTCTTTGTGAAGTCTTTGATCAATACCGTTATCCTGGTTATTGGATCTGTTCCGATTGTAGTTCTCTTCTCGCTCTTTGTAGCATCTCAAACCTATCATCAAAATGCCATTGCCCGTTCTTTCTATCGTTTCGTCTTCTTCCTTCCTGTAGTTACAGGTAGTGTTGCCGTAACGGTTGTATGGAAATGGATCTATGACCCCCTATCAGGGATTCTAAACTTTGTCCTTAAGTCAAGCCACATCATCAGCCAAAACATTTCTTGGCTGGGTGACAAAAACTGGGCTTTGCTAGCGATTATGATCATCCTTTTGACAACATCTGTCGGTCAACCGATTATCCTTTATATCGCTGCCATGGGGAATATTGACAACTCACTTGTTGAAGCAGCGCGTGTAGACGGTGCGACTGAATTCCAAGTCTTCTGGAAGATCAAATGGCCTAGCCTTCTTCCAACAACTCTTTACATCGCGATTATTACGACTATCAACTCATTCCAATGTTTCGCTTTGATTCAGCTCTTGACTTCTGGTGGTCCAAACTACTCAACAAGTACCTTGATGTACTACCTTTACGAAAAAGCCTTCCAATTGACAGAATACGGCTATGCAAATACCATCGGTGTCTTCTTGGCAGTGATGATTGCCATTGTCAGCTTTGCTCAATTCAAGATCCTCGGAAACGACGTAGAATACTAAAGAAAGGAGACAGTTATGCAACCTACACAAAAGAAACCTTTAACAGCTTTCACTGTTATCTCAACGATTATCTTGCTCTTGTTGACCGTACTGTTCATCTTTCCGTTCTACTGGATCTTGACAGGGGCCTTCAAATCACAACCTGATACCATTATGATTCCACCACAGTGGTTCCCTAAAATGCCAACCATGGAGAACTTCCAACAACTCATGGTGCAAAACCCTGCTATGCAGTGGATGTGGAACTCTGTATTTATCTCACTGGTAACCATGTTCTTGGTTTGTGCAACCTCTTCTCTAGCAGGTTATGTATTGGCTAAAAAACGTTTCTATGGTCAGCGCATTCTCTTTGCAGTCTTTATCGCTGCCATGGCTCTTCCAAAACAAGTTGTCCTTGTACCATTGGTACGTATCGTTAACTTCATGGGAATTCACGATACTCTTTGGGCAGTTATACTGCCTTTGATCGGATGGCCATTTGGGGTCTTCCTCATGAAACAGTTCAGTGAAAACATCCCGACAGAATTGCTTGAATCAGCTAAAATCGACGGTTGTGGTGAAATTCGTACCTTCTGGAGCGTAGCCTTCCCTATCGTGAAACCAGGATTTGCAGCCCTTGCAATCTTTACCTTCATCAATACTTGGAACGACTACTTCATGCAGTTGGTTATGTTGACTTCACGTCAAAACTTGACCATCTCCCTCGGGGTTGCGACTATGCAGGCCGAGATGGCAACCAACTATGGTTTGATCATGGCAGGGGCTGCTCTTGCAGCTGTGCCAATCGTAACCGTCTTCCTTGTCTTCCAAAAATCCTTCACTCAAGGTATTACTATGGGAGCTGTCAAAGGATAGTACTCTGCGAAAATTGAATATCGTACAATCTGTTTATCAGTATGCAGAAGTGTAGTTAATAGACTAAGAGAATACAGGATATATAAGTGTCTACAAAATGGAGAGTATGCAGTTACTTCGTGAAGTTTTGTCAGACACTTATAAACTTAAGAATGAACTCTTTTCATGATACTAGTTAGAGTAGGTTCGTTTTAGGGTAACTATTTCCCGCTTTAGTGGTATCTAAGATAAGCATCTTACGCTTATCTTAGACGGAATTTTTGAGACTGACGATGAAAGAGCAAAAGGCTCAAAAATTAGGAATGAAATACCGAAGGAATTTGCTTCCGTCCGCACTGTTACAGGGAAATAGAGGAAGGATAATTCGGAACTGAAAACTAGTAACTATCAGAAACGAAGGAAACAGTATGATTTTTGACGATTTGAAAAACATCACCTTTTACAAAGGGCTTCATCCCAATCTAGACAAGGCTATCGACTATTTCTATCAGCACCGTAAGGATTCTTTCGAACTCGGTAAGTATGAGATTGACGGGGACAAGGTCTTTCTAGTTGTTCAGGAAAATGTCCTCAATCAAGTTGAAAATGATCAATTTGAGCATCATAAAAACTATGCAGACTTGCATTTGCTGGTAGAAGGACACGAATTTTCGAGCTACGGTTCACGTATCAAAGACGAAGCAGTAGCATTCGACGAAACGAGCGACATTGGATTTGTCCATTGTCATGAAAAATACCCACTCTTGTTGGGCTATCACAATTTTGCGATTTTCTTTCCAGGAGAACCTCACCAGCCAAATGGCTACGCAGGGATGGAAGAAAAGGTTCGCAAGTATCTCTTTAAAATTTTGATTGATTAAAAGAATCAGGAGGAGCAAACATGGCACAAAAAGGAGTAAGCCTTATCAAGGCAGCATTTGATACAGATAATTTTCTCATGCGTTTCAGTGAGAAGGTCTTGGATATCGTGACAGTCAATCTTCTTTTTGTCGTCTCTTGTTTGCCCATCGTGACGATTGGAGTGGCGAAAATCAGCCTTTACGAGACCATGTTTGAGATTAAGAGAAGCAGACGAGTTCCAGTTTTCAGAATCTATCTGAGAGCCTTCAAGCAAAATCTGAAACTTGGTTTCCAGTTAGGTTTGCTGGAGTTAGGAATTGTTTTGCTGAGTCTTTTAGACCTCTATCTCTTCTGGGGACAGACAGCTTTGCCTTTCCAGATTGTGAAAGCTATTTGTTTGGGGATTCTCATCTTCCTCACTCTCGTGATGCTGGCTAGTTATCCCATCGCTGCCCGCTATGATTTGTCTTGGAAAGAAGTGCTGCAAAAAGGGCTTATCTTGGCAAGTTTTAACTTTCCTTGGTTCTTCCTCATGTTAGCCATTCTCTTTCTCATTGTGATGGTTCTTTATCTATCCGCCTTCACTCTCCTTTTGGGTGGATCAGCCTTTATCCTCTTTGGCTTTGGTTTGCTAGTCTTTCTCCAAGCAGGATTGATGGAGAAAATCTTCGCCAAATACCAGTAGTATGGCTTGTTTCTGAAACTACTTTCAATCGTTACAGTTTCTAAAATACAGGTAGAAACTAAAATCTAAGTGTATACAAGATATTGAAAGCGATTTTCACAAGGTGTATACTAAACTTGTAAAAAATAGAACTGCTCTCAGCAGAAAAAAGAAATCTTAGGAGAAAATCTATGTCAGATTTAAAAAAATACGAAGGTGTCATTCCAGCCTTCTACGCATGTTATGATGATCAAGGAGAGGTAAGTCCAGAGCGTACGCGTGCCTTGGTTCAATACTTCATTGATAAGGGAGTTCAAGGTCTCTATGTCAATGGTTCTTCTGGTGAATGTATCTACCAAAGTGTAGAGGACCGCAAGTTGATTTTGGAAGAAGTCATGGCAGTTGCTAAAGGGAAATTGACCATCATTGCTCACGTTGCTTGCAATAATACAAAGGATAGTATGGAACTTGCTCGCCACGCAGAAAGCTTGGGTGTAGATGCCATTGCAACGATTCCACCGATTTACTTCCGTTTGCCAGAATACTCAGTTGCCAAATACTGGAACGATATCAGTGCTGCAGCTCCAAACACAGATTACGTGATTTATAACATTCCTCAGTTAGCAGGTGTTGCTTTGACTCCAAGTCTCTATACTGAAATGTTGAAGAATCCTCGTGTTATCGGTGTTAAGAACTCTTCTATGCCAGTTCAAGATATCCAAACCTTTGTCAGCCTTGGTGGAGAAGACCACATTGTATTCAATGGTCCAGATGAACAGTTCCTAGGTGGACGACTCATGGGTGCCAAAGCTGGTATTGGTGGTACTTACGGTGCGATGCCAGAACTCTTCTTGAAACTCAATGAGTTGATTGCTGAGAAAGACTTGGAAACAGCGCGTGAATTGCAATACGCTATCAACGCAATCATTGGCAAACTCACTGCTGCACATGGAAATATGTACGGTGTCATCAAGGAAGTTTTGAAGATCAATGAAGGTTTGAACATTGGATCAGTTCGTTCACCATTGACACCAGTAACCGAAGAAGATCGTCCAGTTGTAGAAGCAGCTGCAGCCTTGATTCGTGAAACCAAGGAGCGCTTCCTCTAATCCATAAGGAGGTATTTATGACACACTACGTTGCAATTGATATCGGTGGAACCAATATCAAATATGGTTTGATTGACCAAGAAGGCCAACTTGTTGAATCGCATGAGATGCCAACTGAGGCGCAAAAGGGTGGGCCGCATATCTTACAAAAGACAAAAGATATCGTAGCCAGCTATTTAGAAAAAGGCCCAGTAGCAGGTGTTGCCATTTCTTCTGCAGGAATGGTGGATCCTGATAAGGGGGAAATTTTCTACGCTGGTCCTCAGATTCCCAACTATGCAGGAACCCAGTTCAAGAAGGAAATCGAGACGAGTTTTAATATTCCTTGCGAGATTGAGAATGACGTCAATTGTGCAGGTCTGGCTGAGGCAGTATCTGGTTCAGGCACGGGAGCGAGTGTCACTCTTTGCTTGACCATTGGAACCGGTATCGGTGGTTGCTTGATTATGGGTGGGAAGGTCTTCCATGGATTTAGTAATTCAGCCTGCGAAGTTGGTTATATGCACATGCAGGATGGAGCTTTTCAGGATCTTGCTTCTACGACAGCCCTGGTGGAGTATGTAGCAGCAGCTCATGGAGATCCGGTTGATCAGTGGAATGGCCGACGCATTTTCAAGGAAGCTACCGAAGGAAACAAGATCTGTATGTCTGGGATTGACCGCATGGTAGACTATCTAGGAAAAGGTCTGGCAAATATTTGCTATGTTGCCAATCCAGAAGTGGTCATTCTTGGTGGCGGTATCATGGGGCAAGAGGCTATCCTCAAACCAAAGATTCGCACAGCCTTGAAGGCGGCCTTGGTGCCAAGCCTAGCTGAAAAAACACGATTAGAATTTGCCCATCACCAAAACACAGCAGGTATGTTGGGAGCCTATTACCATTTCAAAACAAAACAATCCTAGTTTGGAACTATAGAATTAAGCAGAACACTTAATCACTACTCGAGTGAAAACTGTTTTGCTTAATTCTTTTTTTATTGAAAAATTTGAGCCAAAGGATGTAATCGTGAGAAACTAGGAGAAAATAACCGACTTGCATGAGAAGTTAAGGAGAGAGCAATTCTATCATCCATTAAATTGATATTTAGCTTGAGTAAATGAGAAAATGTGGAAAAGTGATATAATGAGATGGGCGAAAATTGGTAAATTAGAATTTGTAGAGGTGAAAAAAATGTAATGGCAACTGATTCACCTGAAATCGAAATCATATAAAATTACGAGGAGATTGTAAGATGAATGATTATATAAAATTAAATGAAGATAGATGGAATAATGTAAAAAATGACTACACTGAGCCACTGACACATGAAGAACTAGAAGAAGCTAGAAAGTATCCAATTTCTGTTGCCTTAACTGTTGGGAAAAAAGTTCCGATAGAATGGTTTGAAAAAGCAAACGGGAAAAAGATATTAGGGTTAGCTTGTGGTGGTGGACAGCAGGGTCCCGTTTTTGCTGCAAAAGGTTATGATGTCACCATCATGGATTTTTCTAAATCACAATTGGAAAGAGATGAGATGGTCGCTAAAAGAGAAGGTTTAAAAATCAATACCGTTCAAGGCGATATGACAAAAGCATTTCCATTTGAAAATGAAACTTTTGATATTGTTTTTAATCCGGTTTCAAATGTATACATAGAGGATTTAGAAAACATGTATAAAGAAGCCTCTCGCGTATTGAAAAAGGGCGGTTTGTTAATGGTCGGATTTATGAATCCTTGGATCTACATGTATGATGCTGACACTGTATGGGACAAACCCGATGAGGAATTACTATTAAAGTTTTCAATCCCTTTTAATTCAAGAGAGCTTGAAGAGGAAGGTAAAATCACCATCAATCCAGAATATGGATATGAATTTAGCCATACCTTAGAAAGTCAGATTAGAGGACAACTAAAAAATGGTCTTGCGATGATCGATTTTTATGAATCGTGTGACAAAAGACATCGATTATCACCTTATGGAAATGACTACATCGCTACACTTTGCATTAAACTATGATTTTATAGAACATACTTCTGAAGAATAGCTCGTTTTATTTTACGATTAGAATTTCCCATACCCAAAATAACGCAGGGATATTGGGTGCCTACTATCATTTCAAAACAAAACAATCCTAGTTTGGCTCAACCAAACTAGGATTTTCTAACACGTTTTTGTCTACGATAGCCGTTGAGTTTTTTATTTTCCCAATAGCTGTTAAAGATTTTTTCTTTGCTCTCGCGATTGATTTCCAAAAAGTAGGCATAAATCAAATCTATTAAAATGAGCATAGGGAGTTGAGCGGAAATACGCTGGATGTAAGAAGATTGACTGTGACTTGCCACAAGGACTGTTTCAGTGTAAGCCTGACTATTTTTGTTTGGAGCGCTGGTAAAGAGAATGGTCTTGGCACCCATTTCCTTGGCATCCAACAAACTATCGAGGACGGATTGGGTAGTGCCTGATAGAGAAAAGCCAAGTACCAGACAGTTTTCATCCATGATACTAGTCGTCCAAGCAAAGCCATCCTGATCGGTCAAAGCTTCACAGACAACACCTAGACGCATAAAGCGCAGTTTCATCTCACGGGCAATCAGACCAGAACTTCCCGTCCCAAAAAAGTAAACTCGTTCTGCGTCATCGATTAATTGGGCGACGAGTTCCAGTTGTTCTTCGTCGATCAAATCCTGTGTTTGTTCTCGCATGATACTGTAGCTTCGCAAAACACGTTTGGTTAAAGGACTGTGTTTGTGCGAATGAGTGTCCGGTTTACTAGCTTGGTGCTGGTATTGAAAGACGAATTCTCGGTAGCCTGTAAAACCACACTTTTTGGCAAAGCGGGTCAAGGCTGCTTGGGAGATATGTAATTTCTGGGTAACTTGCTGAGAAGAGAGATCATCTTGGATCGTTTCAGTTTGCAAAAAATAGCGAGCGATTTCTTGCTCGAGTTCGGTTAATTCTTCAAAATGGAGGTCGATTATGGTTGCGATATCTGGCTTGTTCATGAGGCTCCTTTTTATGAGTCAAAGTCTTAAAAGTTAACGCTTTCCTAACTATTACTATCATTATATCATAGAAGTTAGGATAACTAAATAAAAAGGCATTTTCAATTAAAAGTCAAAAAATGCTTCGACTTTTCCAAGAGTTTCTCCGTAAAATATGGTACAATGAAATATACTGAGCTTCACCTGTTTGCTCTATTATTTTAGGGAAAATAAAGGTGGAAATCGGGAATTTTTCTAGAAAAGAGTCTTAGTTGTATGAGAAAATTTAATAGCCATTCGATTCCGATTCGGCTTAATTTACTATTTGCGATTGTCATCCTGCTCTTTATGGCCATTATTGGTCGTTTGTTATACATGCAGGTGCTCAATAAAGATTTCTATGAAACAAAATTGGCCTCAGCCAGCCAAACAAGGGTAACAACCAGTTCAGCTCGTGGACAGATCTATGATGCGGCAGGGAAACCCTTGGTAGAAAATACTGTCAAGCAGGTTGTTTCTTTCACACGAAACAATAAAATGACGGCAGCTGAATTGAAGGAGACAGCCAAGAAACTTCTCACATATGTAAATGTAACCTCCCCTGATCTGACAGATCGACAGATTGCAGACTACTACTTGGCGGACCAGGATATTTACAAAAAAACAGTCGAATCCTTGCCAAGCGATAAACGCCTGGATTCAGATGGGAATCGTTTATCAGAAGCGACACTTTACAATAATGCGGTTGAAAGCATTGACGTGAGTCAACTTAATTATACAGATGACCAGAAAAAGGAAATCTATCTCTTTAGTCAGCTCAATGCTGTTGAAAATTTTGCAACGGGAACCATTTCTACGGATGCCTTAGATGATACCCAAGTTGCTCTCGTTGCATCAGCGTCCAAGGAATTACCAGGTATCAGCATTTCAACCTCATGGGATCGTAAAGTACTGGATACATCTTTATCGACGATCGTCGGTAGCGTTTCAAATGAGAAGTCAGGACTTCCGGCTGAGGAAGTTGATGCTTATCTCAAAAAAGGCTATTCTCTCAATGACCGAGTGGGAACTTCCTATCTTGAAAAGCAATATGAAGATGTACTTCAAGGCAAACGATCCGTCAAAGAAATCCACCTCGACAAACACGGAAATATGGAAAGTGTGGAAAATGTCGAAGAAGGAAGCAAAGGAAACAATATCAAGTTAACGGTTGACCTAGCTTTCCAGAATGGTGTGGATGACCTACTCAAGAGCTACTTCAACTCAGAGTTGGGTAACGGTGGAGCCAAATATTCTGAAGGGGTTTACGCCGTAGCCCTCAATCCTAAAACCGGTGCAGTTTTGGCCATGTCAGGTGTCAAGCATGATGTCGAATCCGGTAAATTAAGTTCAGATTCGCTTGGAACGATAACCAACGTCTTTGTGCCAGGATCTGTCGTTAAGGCAGCGACCATCAGCTCTGGTTGGGAAAACGGAGTCTTGTCAGGCAATCAAACCTTGACAGACCAGCCGATTGTTTTCCAAGGTTCGGCCCCTATCAATTCATGGTACACCTTGTCCTATGGCTCTTTCCCGATCACAGCAGTTGAGGCTCTAGAATACTCTTCTAATACCTATATGGTTCAAACTGCTCTAGGAATCATGGGACAGACCTACACACCAAACATGGTGGCCGCAACGGGACAGTTAGAGACTGCAATGGGCAAATTGAGATCAACCTTTGGGGAATACGGACTCGGAGCTTCAACAGGGATTGACCTCCCAGATGAATCCACAGGATTTACTCCAAAAGAATTTGATTTGGGGAATTATATCAATAATTCCTTTGGGCAGTTTGATAACTACACACCGATGCAGTTAGCCCAGTATGTGGCAACCATTGCAAACAATGGCGTACGTTTGGCTCCTCACATCGTTGAAGGGGTTTATGGAAACAATGACCAAGGTGGCTTAGGTAGTCTGGTTCAAGAAACAGCCACTAAGGAACTAAACAAGGTCAATATCTCAGAATCAGATATGGCTATCTTGCAGCAAGGTTTCTATCAAGTTTCGCATGGAACGAGTGCTCTGACAACTGGTCGTGCCTTTTCAAATGGTGCCGCCGTTTCCATCAGCGGGAAAACAGGTACTGCCGAAAGTTACGTTAATGGCGGTCAAAAAGCCAATAATACCAACGCAGTCGCCTATGCACCAACCGAAAATCCTCAAATCGCGGTCGCAGTCGTCTTTCCTCATAACACCAACCTTACAAACGGTGTCGGACCTTCGATTGCACGCGACATTATCAATCTTTATCACCAACACCATCCAATGAATTAGAAAGGAACTTATGCTGTATCCAACACCTATTGCCAAGCTGATTGATAGCTATTCAAAGTTACCAGGTATCGGGATCAAAACGGCTACCCGCCTAGCCTTCTATACCATTGGAATGTCTGATGACGATGTCAATGAATTTGCCAAAAATCTCCTGTCTGCTAAGCGGGAATTAACCTATTGTTCCATCTGTGGCCGTTTGACCGATGATGACCCTTGCTCTATCTGTACAGATCCGACTCGAGACCAGACAACCATCTTGGTGTTAGAGGATAGTCGCGATGTGGCTGCTATGGAAAATATCCAAGAATACCACGGACTCTATCATGTCTTGCACGGGCTCATTTCTCCGATGAATGGCATCAGCCCAGACGATATCAACCTCAAGAGTCTCATGACCCGTCTCATGGATAGTGAGGTTTCAGAGGTGATTGTGGCAACCAATGCGACGGCAGATGGGGAAGCAACATCGATGTACCTTTCTCGTCTCCTCAAGCCAGCTGGTATCAAGGTCACTCGCCTAGCACGAGGTCTAGCCGTGGGAGCAGATATCGAGTATGCGGACGAAGTCACACTCTTACGAGCCATTGAAAATCGGACAGAGTTGTAGGAGTAGACAAATTTACGAACTAAATTTATTCATAAGAAAATTAAGGAGACCGACTTTGATGTTATAGGTCTCTTTTATGTTTCTTAAATTCTAGTACCATGTTCAAGTTTCAAAAAAGAAGCAAATATGATATACTAAAGAACGAGTATTCTATTAGAATTAGGACAAGCAATATGAAACAAACGATTATTCTTTTATACGGTGGACGTAGTGCAGAGCGTGAAGTCTCTGTCCTTTCAGCTGAAAGTGTGATGCGTGCGGTCAACTACGACCGTTTCACAGTCAAGACTTTCTTCATCAGCCAGTCAGGTGACTTTATCAAAACGCAAGAATTTAGCCAGACTCCAGGTCAAGAAGACCGTCTCATGACCAATGCGACTATTGACTGGGACAAGAAAATAGCGCCAAGTGCCATCTATGAAGAAGGTGCAGTGGTCTTTCCAGTTCTTCATGGTCCGATGGGAGAAGATGGTTCTGTTCAAGGATTTCTTGAAGTTTTGAAAATGCCTTACGTTGGTTGTAACATCTTGTCATCCAGCCTTGCCATGGATAAAATTACGACTAAGCGTGTCTTGGAGTCTGCCGGGATTGCCCAAGTACCTTATCTGGCCATCGTCGAAGGTGATGATGTGACTGCTAAAATCGCTGAAGTTGAAGAAAAATTGACTTATCCAGTCTTCACGAAGCCGTCAAACATGGGTTCAAGTGTCGGTATTTCTAAGTCTGAAAACCATGAGGAACTCCGCCAAGCTTTGGAGCTTGCCTTTCAATATGACAGCCGTGTCTTAGTAGAGCAAGGGGTGAATGCTCGTGAAATCGAGGTTGGTCTCTTGGGCAACTACGATGTCAAGAGCACGCTTCCTGGTGAAGTGGTCAAGGATGTTGCCTTTTATGACTATGATGCCAAATATATCGATAACAAGATTACCATGGACATCCCAGCTAAGATTAGTGATGATGTGGTAGCTATCATGCGTCATAATGCAGAAACTGCCTTCCGTGCAATCGGTGGCCTCGGTTTGTCTCGTTGTGATTTCTTCTATACAGATAAGGGCGAGATTTTCCTAAACGAGCTCAATACCATGCCAGGTTTTACCCAGTGGTCTATGTACCCACTACTTTGGGACAATATGGGAATCAGCTACCCAGAACTAATCGAGCATTTGGTTGACCTTGCTAAGCAAAGTTTTGACAAGCGTGAAGCGCATTTGCTATAAAAATGAAAGAGAGGGTAGAAGCCAGAACGATCACTGCATGGTGACTAGAGTTCTCGGACTTCAACCCTTTTTAAAGGAGTAGAAATGAAATTAACGATCCACGAAGTTGCCCAAGCTGTTGGAGCTAAAAATGATGTCAGCATCTTTGAGGACATCCAGTTAGAAAAGGCTGAGTTTGACAGTCGTTTGATTGGACCAGGTGATTTGTTTGTGCCACTTAAAGGTGCGCGTGATGGTCATGACTTTATCGAAACGGCTTTTGGAAATGGTGCAGCAGTAACCCTCTCTGAGAAGGAAGTAGAAGGTTATCCCTACATTCTAGTAGACGATGTGTTGTCTGCCTTTCAAACCCTCGCAGCTTACTATCTTGAAAAAACGGCTGTTGATGTCTTTGCTGTCACAGGTTCAAATGGCAAGACAACGACCAAGGATATGTTAGCGCATTTACTGTCAACAACCTACAAGACCTACAAGACACAAGGCAATTACAATAACGAGATTGGCCTTCCTTACACAGTTCTCCACATGCCTGAAGGAACAGAAAAGTTGGTCTTGGAGATGGGGCAGGATCACTTGGGAGATATTCATCTCTTGTCTGAATTGGCTCATCCAAAAACAGCCATCGTGACCTTGGTTGGAGAGGCTCATTTGGCCTTTTTCAAAGACCGTTCCGAGATTGCTAAGGGAAAAATGCAAATTGCTGACGGTATGGCACCAGGTTCTTTGCTTTTGGCACCAGCTGACCCGATTGTAGATGACTACTTGCCTACAGATAAAAAAGTGATCCGTTTTGGGCAAGGAGCTGAGTTAGAAATCACAGACTTGGTTGAGCGCAAGGATAGTCTGACCTTTAAGGCTAATTTTTTGGAACAAGCCCTCTATTTGCCAGTGACTGGTAAGTACAATGCCACCAATGCTATGATTGCATCCTATGTTGTCCTGCAAGAAGGAGTTTCAGAGGAGCAGATTCATCAGGCCTTCCAGAACCTAGAATTAACGCGTAATCGTACTGAGTGGAAGAAAGCAGCCAATGGAGCAGATATTCTGTCTGACGTATACAATGCCAATCCAACTGCTATGAAGTTGATTTTGGAGACATTCTCTGCCATCCCAGCCAACGAAGGAGGCAAGAAAATCGCTGTTCTAGCAGATATGAAGGAACTCGGCGATCAGTCTGTCCAACTCCATAACCAGATGATTTTGAGCCTATCGCCAGATGTGCTGGATACCATTATTTTCTATGGAGAAGATATTGCAGAATTGGCTCAACTTGCCAGTCAAATGTTCCCAATCGGTCACGTTTTCTACTTCAAGAAAACAGCTGACGAGGACCAATTTGGAGACCTAGTCAAGCAGGTTAAGGAAAGCCTCGGTGCCAATGACCAAATTTTGCTTAAAGGCTCTAACTCCATGAATCTAGCCGAGTTGGTCGAAAGCCTAATGTAGTTTAGCGATTTCCATATGAAATTGTAGATTTCAAATCAGTGCATTTCTGCAATACAAATGATATAATAGGTTGCGAATTTAAGACGCAAGTATTCTATGCATGGCATGGAATCAAGTTTTTCAAAAAAATTAAAAAGGTCGAGCAGTGACTTTTCTACTGCTCCGGCTAGATGAACGAGGAATAGAATATGAATTTGTGGGATAAATTATTTACCACACAGATATCAGAACCGCCCCAGTTTGAACTTCACTGGTACATTGGTTTGTTATGTTTACTGGCTCTTACTTTCTATGCTTCTTATCGTTTTCGCGAGAAAGTTGCTTACCAGCGTTTTATTCAGATTCTTCAGTCTGTTCAACTGATTGTTCTGTATAGCTGGTATTGGGGGAATCTCATGCCTCTGTCAGAAAGTTTACCCTTCTATCATTGCCGTATCGCCATGTTTGTGATGCTCTTGATTCCAGGAACATCCAAGTACAAACAGTACTTTGCTCTTTTAGGAACTTTTGGAGCAACAGCAGCACTGGCTTACCCTCTCTTTGATCCCTACCCATTTCCACACGTGACCATTTTGTCCTTCATTATCGGACATGTTGCACTTTTAGGAAATGCGCTTCTATACTTGTTTAGAAACTATCAACCTTCCCTTCTCGATTTGAAGAATGTGGTGGTGATTACCTTCGCCTTAAATGGCTTGATATGGGTTGTCAACTTAGTTGTAGGTGGAGATTATGGATTTTTAAACAAACCACCACTTGTTGGAAGCTTCGGCCAGCCCTTAAATTATCTCATTGTTTCGACGGTTATCGTGATAGCAATTCGCTTAACAGGGAAATTAGTAGAAAATTTTTTACAACAAAAATCGGAAGAATTTATTCAAGAGAAGATCTAAAATGATCTTCTCTTTTTTTGGTTTTTAAGAAGCAAAAAGGAAATTGTGAACGTTAACTTCAAAAAATCTCTTAGAAGAAGAATTTTTCTAGAATTTTCTCAAAAAACATGCAGGATTTTTATCAAAAACTAAGCACGATTGGATTTTTTGTGTTATAATATTCTTTGAATAGCTATGCCCAAACATAGTTATTAAATAGAAGTGAGAAACTTGGAAGACAGAGAGGATGCGATGTAATGACTAGAGATGGTTTTTTTACAGGCTTAGATATCGGAACTAGCTCGATTAAAGTGCTAGTAGCTGAGCATAGAGATGGCGAAGTAAATGTAATTGGTGTTAGCAATGCCAAAAGTAAAGGTGTCAAAGACGGAATTATTGTTGATATTGAAGCAGCTGCTTCAGCAATTAAATCTGCAATCACACAGGCAGAAGAGAAAGCGGGTATTTCTATTAAGTCTGTTAACGTTGGCCTTCCAGCAAACCTCTTGCAGGTTGAACCAACACAAGGAATGATTCCTGTAACTTCAGATACCAAAGAAATCACAGATCAAGATGTTGAAAATGTTGTCAAATCAGCTTTGACAAAGAGCATGACTCCTGACCGTGAAGTGATTACCTTTATTCCAGAAGAATTCATCGTGGATGGATTCCAAGGCATCCGTGACCCTCGTGGTATGATGGGTGTCCGCTTGGAAATGCGTGGTCTGCTTTACACAGGTCCTCGTACGATTCTACACAATCTTCGCAAGACAGTTGAGCGTGTAGGCATTCATGTTGATAATGTGATTATTTCACCTTTGGCAATCGTGAACTCCGTTCTCAATGAAGGCGAACGTGAATTTGGTGCGACTGTCATTGACATGGGTGGAGGTCAGACTACTGTAGCGACTATCCGTAACCAAGAATTGCAGTTCACTAACATCTACCAAGAAGGTGGAGATTACGTTACTAAAGACATTTCTAAAGTCTTGAAAACATCTCAAAAAATTGCAGAAAGTTTGAAACTGAACTATGGTGAAGCTTACGTTCCACTTGCAAGTAACGAAACTTTCCAAGTTGAAGTAATTGGTGAAGTAGAACCTGTTGAAGTAACAGAAAGCTACTTGGCAGAAATTATCTCAGCACGTATCAAACATATCTTTGACCAAATCAAACAAGAGTTGGAAAGAAGACACTTGTTGGATTTGCCAGGAGGTATCGTCCTTATCGGTGGAAATGCAATTTTACCAGGAATTGTTGAATTAGCCCAAGAAGTATTTGGTGTTCGCGTAAAACTCTATGTACCAAATCAAGTTGGAATTCGCAACCCTGCATTTGCGCACGTGATTAGCTTGTCTGAGTTTGCTGGTAAATTGACTGAAGTCAATCTTCTTGCTCAAAAAGCAGTTAAAGGAGATGAATTCCTTCGTCAAAAACCAATCAACTTTGGCATTCCAAATCAACGTTTGAATCCAGTAGCGCAACCAAGTCCAGCACAAACAGCTCCAGCTGAAACTGTGCAGGAAACTCCAGTTGCTCCGAAGGAAGAATTCCAAGCAAGTTCTCAAAGTAAACCGAAGCTAACAGAACGTTTCCGTGGTTTGATCGGAAGCATGTTTGATGAATAAAAGAGGATAAGAAATTATGACATTTTCATTTGATACAGCAGCAGCTCAAGGCGCAGTTATTAAGGTAATTGGTGTCGGTGGTGGTGGTGGTAACGCCATTAATCGCATGGTTGACGAAGGTGTTGCTGGTGTAGAATTTATCGCAGCCAACACTGATGTACAAGCCCTTAGCAGTACGAAAGCAGAAACAGTTATCCAACTTGGTCCAAAATTGACTCGTGGTTTGGGTGCTGGAGGTCGTCCAGAAGTTGGACGTAAAGCTGCAGAAGAAAGTGAAGAAGCTTTGACGGAAGCTATCACTGGAGCGGACATGGTCTTTATCACTGCAGGTATGGGTGGTGGATCTGGTACAGGTGCAGCCCCTGTTATTGCACGTATCGCTAAAGATCTTGGTGCTCTTACAGTTGGTGTTGTGACACGTCCTTTCGGATTTGAAGGAAGCAAACGTGGCCAGTACGCTGTAGAAGGAATCAACGAACTTCGCGAGCATGTTGATACTTTGTTGATTATCTCTAATAACAACTTGCTTGAAATCGTTGATAAGAAAACGCCACTTCTTGAAGCTCTTAGCGAAGCAGATAACGTTCTTCGTCAAGGTGTTCAAGGGATCACTGACTTGATCACGAACCCAGGATTGATTAACCTTGACTTTGCTGACGTGAAAACTGTAATGGCAAACAAAGGAAATGCTCTTATGGGTATCGGTATCGGTAGTGGTGAAGAACGTGTTGTTGAAGCGGCTCGTAAAGCAATTTACTCTCCACTTCTTGAAACAACTATCGATGGTGCAGAGGATGTCATCGTCAACGTTACTGGTGGTCTTGACTTGACTTTGATTGAAGCAGAAGAAGCTTCAGAAATAGTCAACCAAGCAGCTGGTCAAGGTGTAAATATCTGGCTTGGAACATCAATTGACGAAAGCATGAAGGATGAAATCCGTGTTACAGTTGTAGCGACAGGTGTTCGTCAAGAGCGCGTGGAAAAAGTAGTTGGAGCTCGTAACAACCAACCAGTTGGACGTCCAACAACTAAAGCTCCTCAAGCACACACATTTGACCGTCAATTCGACTTGGAAGAGACAGCAGAATTGCCTAAATCAAGCCCTCGTCGCTTTGAAACAAACCAAGCGTCTGCTTTTGGAGACTGGGACTTGCGTCGTGAGTCTATTGTTCGCCAAACAGATCCAGTTGTTTCACCAGTAGAACGCTTCGAAACACCAGTTTCACAAGATGAAGATGAATTGGATACACCTCCATTCTTCAAAAATCGTTAATCAATGAATTTGAAAAAAAATACTGAATTAGTTTTTCAGCAAATAGCTGATGCTAGTCAAGAAGCCAACCGTGCTCTAGATGCTGTTTCAGTAATCGCAGTGACAAAGTATGTAGATGTACAAACAGCGGAAGCCTTGCTTCCGCTTGGTGTCCGTCATATAGGTGAAAATCGAGTTGATAAATTTTTAGAAAAATATCAGGCCTTGAAAGATTACCCAGTTACTTGGCATTTAATAGGAACACTACAGAGACGGAAAGTGAAAGAAGTAATCCCATTTGTGGATTACTTTCATGCTTTAGACTCCCTAAAGTTAGCCCAGGAAATTCAAAAGAGAACAGATCATGTTATCAAGTGTTTCTTGCAGGTCAATATTTCTGGGGAAGAAAGCAAGCATGGGTTTTCAAAAGAAGAATTGCTAGAACTTTTGCCAGAATTGGCTAAGTTAGATCAGATTGAGTATGTTGGTTTAATGACCATGGCTCCTTTTGAGGCAGACAGTGATGAATTGAAAGAAATTTTCAAGGATACGCAGGCTCTGCAAGCAGAAATTAGAGAAAAACAAATCCCTAATATGCCGATGACAGAGCTAAGCATGGGAATGAGTCGTGATTTTAAAGAAGCGATTCAGTTCGGCTCAACCTTTGTTCGAATCGGTACAGCATTTTTTAAATAGGAGAGAGCTATGTCTTTAAAAGATAGATTCGATAAATTTATAGATTATTTTACAGAAGACGGAGAAGAAACGACTAACTACCAGACTCAACAAGAGGAAACAGTTAGCCCAGCCATCTCATCTTCTAAAGAATTACCAGCACCTGCTCAGTCAGGATCAGCTAAAGATGCAAATATCACTCGTCTTCATGCGCGACAGCAAGAATTGGCAATGCAAAGCCATCGTTCAGATGAGAAAGTGACAATTGACGTTCGCTATCCAAGAAAATATGAAGATGCAACGGAAATTGTAGATTTGTTGGCTGGAAATGAAAGTATTTTGATTGATTTCCAATACATGACAGAAGTACAAGCCCGTCGTTGCCTTGATTACTTGGATGGAGCCCGTCATGTCTTGGCTGGAAATATGAAAAAAGTTGCGAGTACGATGTATCTATTGACGCCTGTCAACGTTGTCGTGAATATTGAGGATATCAAGCTTCCAGATGAATCACAAAGCGCTGAGTTTGGTTTTGATATTAAACGAAATAGAGCAAGATAATGATTTTCTTAATTCGTTTAATCCAAAATGCGGTTAGCATTTATTCCATCATTCTCGTTGCATTTGCTCTTCTTTCATGGTTTCCAAATGCCTATGAAAGCCAGCTAGGTCGCTTAGTTATCAGACTTGCTCGCCCAGTTATTGAGCCCCTTCGTAAGCTCAATCTACAATTTGCTGGTCTTGATTTTACGGTTTGGGCAGCGCTGATTCTGATTCAGTTTGTTGGAAATCTCTTAACACGACTAGTCCTATTACTATGACAGCAAATCGAGCCATTTATCAGCATTTTTCCCAAGATGATATTCCCTTTATTGATAAGGGATTAGAGTGGATCAAGCGGGTAGAAGATACCTATGCGCCGGTACTTACTCCTTTTATCAATCCCCATCAGGAACAGATCTTGAGGGTGCTAGCTGGGACATATGGACTGGGTTGCCAAAGTAGTGGTGATGTTCTTCCGACAGAGTCGGTTCGAGTTCTTCTCTATCCAGATTACTTTGAACCGGAGATATCAGACTTTGAAATGGCCTTGTTGGAAATTTGCTATCCGAGTAAGTTTGAACAACTGAGTCATGGAAAAATATTGGGAACAATCATCAACCAACTAGGGATTGACCGTAAATTATTTGGTGATATCTTGGTAGATGAAAAGAGAGCACAGATTTTTGTCAATCGTGATTTCATTCCTCTTTTTCAGGATGGAATAAGAAAGGTTGGCAGACTTCCTGTATCGCTGGAGGAACGTCCTTTTACCGATAGGATTATATCTAAAATTGATTATAGAGAACGAGAAATTTTAGTTTCGAGTTTTCGATTGGATGCCCTCTTATCAAGTGCCTTGAAATTATCTAGAAATCAAACTAGTCAACTGATTGAGAAAAAATCTGTCCAGGTGAACTATCATCTGGTTGAAAAAAGTGATTACCAGGTGGCAGTTGGAGATTTGATCAGTGTGAGAAAGTTTGGTCGTCTAAAAATTGTCAAAGACAATGGACAGACAAAAAAAGACAAGATAAAATTAAGCATTCAATTATTATTAAGTAAGTGAGGAAAAGTATGCCAATTACATCGTTAGAAATTAAAGATAAAACCTTTGGTACAAGATTTAGAGGTTTTGACCCAGAAGAAGTAGACGAGTTTCTTGATATCGTTGTTCGTGATTATGAAGACTTGGTTCGTAGCAATCACGACAAAGAAACGCACATCAAAAATTTAGAAGAACGTTTGTCTTACTTTGATGAAATGAAAGATTCCTTGAGTCAGTCAGTTCTGATTGCTCAAGATACAGCTGAGCGTGTCAAACAAGCTGCTCAAGAACGTTCAAACAATATTATTCAACAAGCTGAACAAGACGCTCAGCGTTTGCTTGAAGAAGCGAAATACAAGGCAAACGAAATTCTCCGTCAGGCTACAGATAATGCGAAGAGAGTGGCTGTTGAGACAGAAGAGTTGAAGAACAAGAGCCGTGTATTCCATCAACGCCTCAAGTCTACGATTGAAAGTCAGTTAGCAATTGTTGAGTCATCTGATTGGGAAGATATTCTTCGCCCAACAGCTACTTACCTTCAGACAAGTGATGAAGCCTTTAAAGAAGTGGTGGGTGAAGTTCTTGGTGAAACTGTATCTTTACAACCAGAGGAAGAACCAATTGATATGACTCGTCAATTCACACCAGAAGAGGTTGCTGAATTGCAAGCTCGTATCGAGGCTGGTAACAAAGAATTAGCTGAGTTTGAAGCACAACAAAATCAACAGACAGAAGAAAGTGACCAGCATGAAGAGTCAGTTGAAGTAGAAGTTACTGCAGCAACTGAGAACGATGCAAATAAAGAATCTGTTCTTATCCTATAAAAAATGTGAGAACAAGATCCAACCAACTATATTTTCAGCGAGCGGGAGATGGTGAGAGTCCTGCAATCCCTAGTGGTTAGATTATCCTCTCAATGAATCCAGTCCGAAAACAGTAAGACTGGACGTCCCCCACGTTACGGGAAAAGAGGAAAAGAGACCCTGTCTTTTTTCGAACAAAGGTGGTACCACGATTTTCGTCCTTTTTGCGAATCGTGGTTTTTATTTTGTCATTTTAAATTAAAGGAGTAACAATGAAACTTAAAGAAACCCTCAATCTAGGGAAAACAGACTTTCCTATGCGTGCTGGTCTTCCAACCAAAGAACCAGTTTGGCAAAAAGAATGGGAAGAAGCAAAACTTTACCAACGTCGTCAAGAATTGAACCAAGGAAAACCACATTTCACCTTGCATGATGGACCTCCGTATGCAAACGGAAATATCCACGTTGGACATGCCATGAACAAGATTTCTAAAGATATTATTGTTCGTTCGAAATCTATGTCTGGATTTTACGCCCCTTATATTCCAGGTTGGGATACACATGGATTGCCAATCGAGCAAGTCTTGGCTAAACAGGGCGTTAAACGCAAAGAAATGGACTTGGTTGAGTACTTGAAACTTTGCCGCGAGTACGCTCTTTCTCAAGTAGATAAACAACGTGAAGACTTTAAACGATTGGGTGTTTCTGGCGACTGGGAAAATCCTTATGTGACTTTGACTCCGGACTATGAAGCGGCTCAGATCCGTGTCTTCGGAGAAATGGCTAAGAAAGGCTACATCTACCGTGGTGCCAAGCCAGTTTACTGGTCTTGGTCATCTGAATCAGCTCTTGCTGAAGCGGAAATTGAATACCATGACTTGCTTTCAACTTCCCTTTACTATGCTAACCGCGTCAAAGACGGAAAAGGTGTCCTAGATGCAGATACTTACATCGTTGTATGGACAACAACTCCTTTTACCATCACAGCATCTCGTGGTTTGACAGTTGGAGCAGATATTGACTACGTAGTCGTTCAACCAGCTGGTGAATCTCGTAAGTTTGTAGTTGCTTCAGAATTGTTGAACAGTTTGTCTGAGAAATTTGGTTGGGCGGATGTTCAAGTCTTGGCGACCTACCGTGGTCAAGAATTGAATCACATCGTGACAGTCCACCCATGGGATACAGCTGTAGATGAGTTGGTGATCCTTGGTGACCACGTTACGACTGACTCTGGTACTGGTATTGTCCATACAGCCCCTGGTTTTGGTGAGGACGACTACAATGTCGGTGTTGCCAACGGCCTTGAAGTTGCTGTAACAGTTAACGAACGCGGTATTATGATGGAAAATGCTGGTCCTGAATTTGCGGGTCAGTTCTATGACAAGGTTGTGCCGACTGTTATCGAAAAACTGGGTGATTTACTCCTTGCTCAGGAAGAAATTTCTCACTCATATCCATTTGACTGGCGTACGAAAAAACCGATCATCTGGCGTGCAGTACCACAGTGGTTTGCCTCTGTATCTAAATTCCGCCAAGAAATCTTGGATGAAATTGAAAAAGTGAAGTTCCACTCAGAATGGGGTAAAATTCGTCTTTACAATATGATTCGTGACCGTGGCGACTGGGTTATCTCTCGTCAACGTGCTTGGGGAGTTCCCCTTCCTATCTTCTATGCTGAAGACGGAACGCCAATCATGACTGCTGAGACTATTGAACATGTAGCTCAACTCTTTGAGGAACACGGTTCTATCATCTGGTGGGAACGTGATGCTAAGGACCTCTTGCCAGAAGGATTTACTCATCCAGGTTCACCAAATGGCGAGTTCAAGAAAGAAACAGATATCATGGACGTATGGTTTGACTCAGGTTCCTCATGGAATGGAGTAGTGGTCAACCGTCCAGAACTCAAATATCCAGCAGATCTTTACCTTGAAGGTTCTGACCAGTACCGTGGTTGGTTCAACTCATCACTTATCACATCTGTTGCTAACCATGGCGTTGCTCCTTACAAACAAATCTTGTCACAAGGATTTGCGCTTGATGGTAAAGGTGAGAAGATGTCTAAATCTCTTGGGAATACCATTGCTCCAAGTGATGTTGAAAAACAATTTGGTGCGGAAATCTTGCGTCTCTGGGTAACAAGTGTGGACTCAAGCAACGACGTGCGTATCTCTATGGATATCTTGAGCCAAGTCTCTGAAACTTACCGTAAGATCCGTAACACTCTTCGCTTCTTGATTGCTAACACATCTGACTTTAACCCAGCTCAAGACGCAGTGGCTTACGATGAGCTTCGTTCCGTTGATAAGTACATGACCATCCGCTTTAACCAGCTTGTGAAGACTATTCGTGATGCTTATGCAAACTTTGAATTCTTGACAATTTACAAGGCCTTGGTGAACTTTATCAACGTTGATTTGTCAGCCTTCTACCTTGATTTTGCTAAAGACGTTGTCTACATCGAAGGTGCCAAATCACTCGAACGCCGTCAAATGCAGACTGTCTTCTATGACATTCTTGTGAAAATCACCAAACTCTTGACACCAATCCTTCCGCACACAGCAGAGGAAATCTGGTCATATCTTGAGTTTGAAGCTGAAGAATTTGTGCAATTGTCTGAATTACCAGAAGCTCAAACTTTTGCCAACCAAGAAGAAATCCTGGATACATGGTCAGCCTTCATGGATTTCCGCGGACAAGCTCAAAAAGCCTTGGAAGAAGCTCGTAATGCAAAAGTTATCGGGAAATCGCTTGAAGCACACTTGACAGTTTATCCAAATGAAGTGGTGAAAACTCTTCTTGGAGCAGTGGATAGCAATGTAGCTCAACTTTTGATCGTGTCAGAATTGACCATCGCTGAAGGTACAGCTCCAGAAGGCGCAGTTAGCTTTGAGGATGTTGCCTTTACAGTTGAACGCGCTGCAGGTGAAGTTTGTGACCGTTGCCGTCGTATCGACCCAACAACAGCAGAACGCAGCTACCATGCAGTCATCTGTGATCACTGTGCAAGCATCGTAGAAGAAAACTTTGCAGATGCAGTCGCAGAAGGATTTGAAGCGAAATAATCAGAATAGACTGAGAAAGGTCACTAAAATCATAAAAACGCATAATATCAAGAGTTCAAGTACCTTGATATTATGCGTTTTATCATGGGAAAATTTACTAGTCCATTTCCTCAAATGAAGTTCTTCCTGGCCTGTCCGTGTAGATAATTAACATAATCAACTATTCAGTTTTCTCATAATTTTATATTTCTACTAATTATAAAGAGACTGTAGAACTTAAAATTATTTTTTGAAAATCAATATTTATTATAAAATTTTATAAGATTGTTTAATTTTTAGATAAATTATGATAGAATAATACCTATAAAAATTTTAAGGAGATTATTATGAAAACAAATACACTTGCTCGTGTTAACGCTATTTTTGGTCTTATTTCAGGAATTGTATTGCTTTTAGCGCCAGCCATCATGTTTATCATGGCTATTGGAGCTGCTGCGGCAACTGAAGACGCAGATGTAACGGTTGGGACATTGACAGGGCTCTCAATTATTTTGTCATTGGTTAAAATTGCTGTTTTAGTATTGGGAATTGTGGCTATTGTTTATTATAAAGATGATGAACGTGTTACGAATGCACCTTCTGTCTTGCTCATTGTAGGTGGTGCGGTCGGCTTGATTCCATTTTTGGGATGGGTAGGTGGAATTCTAACCATTATTGGTGGTTCACTTTACTTTGGAACATTGAAAAAATTTGTAATTGAAGAGTAGTAGTTTTCCAATTATTTGGACGGGACTATTTCATCGTCTATCGAGAACAATTATGATAGTGTGATAAAGAGAAGACTGATAAGCTCTTCTCTTTTTAGTTGATTTTAACTAGCTTTTTTGTGAAAAATTGTGTAAAATAGAATAGATAAACGAGGGAAACCTCGAAAAATAAAAGGAGAATCCATCTAATGGTAAAATTGGTTTTTGCTCGCCACGGTGAGTCTGAATGGAACAAAGCTAACCTTTTCACTGGTTGGGCTGATGTTGATTTGTCTGATAAAGGAACACAACAAGCGATTGACGCTGGTAAATTGATCAAGGAAGCTGGTATCGAATTTGACCAAGCTTACACTTCAGTATTGAAACGTGCGATTAAAACAACAAATTTGGCTCTTGAAGCTGCTGACCAACTCTGGGTTCCAGTTGAAAAATCATGGCGCTTGAACGAACGTCACTACGGTGGTTTGACTGGTAAAAACAAAGCTGAAGCTGCTGAACAATTTGGTGATGAGCAAGTTCATATCTGGCGCCGTTCATACGATGTATTGCCTCCTGCAATGCCTCATGATGACGAATACTCAGCACATACTGACCGTCGTTACGCTTCACTTGACGATTCAGTCATTCCAGATGCTGAAAACTTGAAAGTGACTTTGGAACGTGCCCTTCCATTCTGGGAAGATAAAATCGCTCCAGCACTTAAAGAGGGTAAAAACGTATTCGTAGGAGCTCACGGTAACTCAATCCGTGCCCTTGTAAAACACATCAAACAATTGTCTGATGACGAAATCATGGGTGTAGAAATCCCTAACTTCCCACCATTGGTATTCGAATTCGACGAAAAATTGAACGTAGTTTCTGAATACTACCTTGGAAAATAATCTATAAACAGAAAGCCTAGGAATTCCTAGGCTTTTTGTTTTTGCTTCTGGTCTCCAACTAGTTGAAAAAACGTTATAAATGATAGTAAAGAGTTACTTAATTGTAAGAAAGAGAGAAAGACGATGGCTTACAGGCTCTTTGTCAACTGTAGTGGGTTGATGAAAAGGGCTAGTAAGGTGAAACGATCTAATCGAGTGGTTATTCTAGGGTAATTAAAAACGATTTATCGTGCTGAAAATTTAGAAATGGCAGTACAAGCTTTAGAGAACTTTATCGCTGAATGGAAGCCAAAGTATAGGAAAGTCATAGAAAGTCTGGAGAATACGGATAATCTTTTAACTTTTTTCTAGTTTCCCTACCAAATTTGGCACAGCATTTATTCGACAAAGCTCATTGAGTCTCTCAACAAAGAAATTAAACGTCAAACGAAAAAGAAGGTTCTTTTTCCTAACGAAGAAGCCCTGGACCGTTACTTAGTTACTTTGTTTGAAGATTATAATTTCAAGCAAAGTCAACGAATCCATAAAGGGTTTGGTCAATGTTCTGACACACTTGAAAGCTTATTTGATTAGCACTCCATAACTCTACTTGAGTGTTTACACATAATTATTGACAGTATCTAAAGCGTTTTTAGTGTAATTCGTATATAGTTGTTGACAAAACATTTTAACAGTAAAAGAGTGCAACTTTATTTGTTCACTCTTTTTTTGCGTATAACAGAAAAATTTTTGATAAATAGAATAGTATTGCTACTTATTTATCAAAAATTTACGATGATTAGACGAAAGAATACTTTGCCCCAAAAATAGCATTTAGAAATATTTAGAAGATAAATAATGTGTCGCAATGCTCCAAATGGTTAGTTTTCTAAGTGTAAGCTTGTTCTTAGGGGCAGGTCATTATTCCTTTACTAAAGGTAAAGAAATGGTGACTTTTAAGCCTGGATGATTGTCTAAAAAAACAATTTCACCTTGATGTAATTTAATAATTTGTTTGGTGATAACTGTTCCCATACCATGTGATTCATAATTAGTTGATTTTTGATTTAGCTCAGTAATTTTTTGAGCTGTAATATCTCCTTGATCCGCAATGACGATGAGCACTTTATTATCAGATAATTGATAAGTCAGATCAATCTGGTTAGAGCCGCTGTGCATAATACTATTAAGCAAGAGATTTCTAAAAGCTCTTGCTAATAAAGTTACCTCTCCTTTTACCAACACTGTCTCGGCAGGCAAATCAAAATGAAGTGTAATTGTTTCATAATTATTCAATATATCGGCAATTACTGTTCGTAGGACAGTAACCAAATCAAGATTGGAAAATTCGGAGTGACGCTTTTGGTTATCCAATAAGTAGCTCATATTGAGATTAGAAATCATTTCTTTCATAGTTTGAATCTGATTTTCAATTTCCTCTGTCTGCTTTCCTTTGCCATATTGCTGCTCTAACTGACTGTTATAACCTGATATGAGCATAAGAGGATTGCGTAAATCATGACTGACCCCTCTAATCCATTGCTCTTTCATCGTGTTGCTTTCTTCCAAAATATGAGATGTCTCATTGAGAGCCGTCTTAATTTCAGAGAAATTTCCCTTTTCTTTAAGAACGATATTTTGACCTTGAGATAAAGAAGTGACAGCAGTAATAATCGGCTCCATCTCCTTTTTAATACGCAACTTTGATCGGCTCAAAAGAATAAAAATAAGTAAAAGAATAATACCCAAGAAAACAAGTCCCAAACTGAGAAAATTCCTAATAAATTGCGTATTAGCATAGAAATTAAATTTTGCTAAGGAATGCTTTTTAGGATAGCCCAAAACTAAAATTTGCTGACCACGTACATAGGAGAAAACAGGGTAATCTTCTAAATACCAACGTGAAAATTTAACCATATCAGCATTCGTATAATGCCTTTTGAGTCCTTTAGGTAAATGATAAGATTGGACAATATTGCCATCTTGATTCAGTACCATAGCCCAAGTATTTTGTTTATCCATTTCAATTTTGCTGCTTTTATCAAAATTGAAATTATTCTCTTGACTCGATTGAGCGATTTTAGTGTAAAGTAGTTCCGGTTTTTCCTTTCCATAGAAACTAAAATAGGCTGAGAAAACCAAACCATAAACAAAAACAAGTCCTATGATTAAAGCCAAGATTAATAGAACATACCTGGTTAATAACTTAGTAAAAAATTTAACGGTATCCATTTAATTCACCTTTAGTTTGTAACCCAAACCTTTAACCGTTATTAAGCTTTCTGGTTTAGAAGGATTGGCTTCAATCTTTTGTCGAATCTTACGAATATGAGCCATTAGGGTATTATCATAGCCTTGGTATTGTAATCCCCAGACCTTTTCTAAGAGTTGGTCAAAAGTGACAATGCGATTCTTATTATCATATAGGATCTTAAGAATACTGTATTCCTTAGCTGTCAGCTGAATCTCTAGTTTTCCTTTGGTAATCAAGGCTTGGCTAAAATTCACCTGGCAAGCAGGCAAAACAAGGGTATCTTCCTTTTCGGGATAGGCTCTTTTTAAGATGGAAAGAATACGCAATTCCAAATCTCTTGGACGGAAAGGCTTGATAATATAGTCATCTGCCCCTAACTCAAAGCCCTGATATTGTTTTTCTATATCGGAGATTGCCGACAAAAACAAAACAGGAACCATTGAAGTCTTACGGATGCCCTTTAAAACTTCAAATCCTGATCCTTCAGGCAGCATAATGTCTAAAATAACTAAATCAAAAGATTTTTCTTCAAATTGCTCCAAAGCTTCTTTTTGTGATTGTACACTTGTTAGATTGCTAAACCCAGCAATGCTCAATGATTCTTGCACTATTTCTAAAATTTCTGGGTTATCGTCTAAAATTAAGATCTTCTGTTCTTTATAATTCATACTATTACCTCAACAAGACTAGTATAACACATTGCTTCCTTGGTCAAGGACTTTAAAGTAAAAATTAAGGAAGAATTAAGGTAATGAACAGGTTAAAATAAAGGAGGTTCATTATAATGAAATAGCGAAAGGATATAACATCACTCTAAGATTTTTAAAGGAGAAAACAAATGAACAATTATATCGTTGAAACCAACCAATTAAGTAAGGATTTTTCAGGTGAAGTAGCCGTTAATCAGCTCTCTATTCATATTAGAAAAAATGAAATTTATGGTTTTTTGGGACCAAATGGTGCTGGTAAGAGTACTGCTATGAAAATGCTTTTAGGATTGTTGCAACCAAGCCACGGTTCCATTAAGCTCTTTGGAAAAACCTTTAACAGCAATCAAATATCACTTCTCTCAAATGTAGGTTCTCTCATTGAAGAGCCCTCTTACTATGCTAATTTGACCGGCTATGAAAATCTTGAAATTATCCAAAAATTGCTTAAATTACCAAAAAGAAATATTGATGAAGTTTTAAAGATTGTCAAACTTTTCGATCAAAAAGACAAGCTAGTTAAAAACTATTCACTAGGCATGAAACAACGTCTAGGAATTGCACTAGCCATTGTTAAATTTCCTAAATTACTGATTTTGGATGAGCCAACTAATGGTTTAGACCCTGCCGGTATTCAAGAAATTCGTGAGCTCATCAAGTCCTTGCCACAAAAATATGATATGACTATCATCGTTTCTAGCCATATTCTTTCAGAAATTGAACAGATGGCTACAACTGTTGGTATTGTCAATCATGGTCAATTACTTTTTGAAGGCCACCTATCTGACCTTGAAGAAGATGAAAAATATCTGTTTGAGACCAGTGATGATGTAACTGCTAAAAGAATACTAATGTTCAATGGTTTTAATTTGGATGATGACAAAAAATTGATTGTCAACGATAACAATAAAGTTAATATAGCCACTGCTATTCGACTCTTAGTTGAAAATGATGTTGATATTTATCAAGTTCGTATGGTTCGTCGATCGCTGGAAGATGTTTTCCTTGATATGACAGGACGGGAAGGAAGTGTTTTGTAATGCTAAATTTACAATTAGAATTTATCAAATTAAAAAGACGTTCTTTCTTGCTATCTTTGATTGCTATTGTAGCAGTGGGCTTGATTTGGAGTGGCGTTGTTATCAAATATGAATTACCTAAAACGCATGAGGCCTATAATGCCATTTATACCATGACTTACTTGAATGATTGTATTTTGCCACTTTTCATTGCAGTTTTAGCGTCTAGACTACTGGAATTGGAACATCTAGGCAAAACTTTTAAACTCTTGCAAACCAGTAACGAAAGCCCTTGGCAACTTTTTAAGGCTAAATTGACTGTGATGGCTATTTTTGCCTTTGTTGTCAATTTGATTCAAACGCTTTTTCTGAAATTTATTATTCAAGGCATGCAGGTCAGTGTGACACCCGTTTCATTGAGTCTCTTTTTGTTCACAACTTTTTTGGTTTGTCTCTTTCTGTCTTGTTTACATCTTTGCTTAGCTTTTATCTATCCAAAGCCAAGTGTGACAGTGGTAACAGGCTTAATTGGTTCCTTCCTGTCATTTGTAGGTATCGGCGCGTTACCATTTCCTATTCGTATTTTCATTCCTTGGCAATATTTCTCTATGATGGGAATCGCTAAACGGGTGGCTGGAACTAACACTTATCTTTTTCAATATGATAATGCTTATCCCTTTAAATTAGTCACATTATTGCTTATCATTTTTTTAAGCATCTTTGTCAGTAAGAAACTCATTGGAAAGGCGGATCTATTATGATTACTTTTGAATTTAAAAAAATAAAAAAAAGTGCTATTCCGATAACGCTAATCTTCTTTAACCTTGTTGGGTCCTTATTGGGAACAATGATTTTTGCCCTCAACCGAAAAGTTCTCTTAGATGGTACACAAGCTCACGTCCTTTGGGGACAAACAGTTTTCTACTCCTCGCAGATATTTACTCCTATTCTGATCGGGATTATCTGTTCCATCAGTTGTCAATTCGAGGAAAGTAATAAAAACTGGCAGCGCTTATTAAGTATTCCGGTTAAAGCCAATCGTATCATTTTATCAAAAATCACCAGCTTGTCACTAGTCATGGCTATTAGTCAACTGATAGTTCTTCTCTTTTATATTATCAGCGCTTTTGTTTTGAAGATACCTTTTGCAAATTATCTACTGGACTTTTTGCTTTGGTCTATCACAGGTTGGATAGCAACCATTACTATTGTCACCATTCAAATTTTTCTTAGTATTCGCTTAAAAAATTTCGCAGTGCCTATTCTTATATCAGCTATTTTGGCTATGGCAGGACTTATGACCCTCTTTATTGGACAAGGTCTTTTTAGAATTTTCCCTTATGCTCAGATTGCTGTTGGTGATCGAGCTCGTTCCTTAGTCCCTTTTACCTTATCTGAATTTATCCTTTTCTTAGTTGTCAATAGTGCTTATATTTTTGTCTTCTATACCTTAGCAGTTAGACAGCTTAAAAAGAGATTTATTTAATCTCATTTATAGTGAAAAACATGAAAAAAGCAAAGAACTATCGTAATTGTTATACAATTAATGATCAGCAAATAAACAGTGGGCTCTTTGTCAACTGTAGTGGGTTGATGAAAAGTTATAACCTGGAGAGGACCAAATTGGTTCTTTCCTTTTTGATGTTCAAAGCAATGAGAATTCTAGTTTTAAAGTTGTCAAAGTTCCGGAAGCCAAAAGCATTTCGCTTGATGACTTTGATAAGATTATTGGTAGCCTCTAGTTTTACGTTTGAGTAGGGAAGTTCCAGTGCATTCATGATCTTGTCTTTATCTTTCAAAAAGGTCTTGAAAACAGTTTGAAAAATAGGATTTACAGAAGAAGTTGTTTCTTCAATAAGACTAAAGAAATGTTCCGTTTGTTTCTCTTGAAAATGAAAGAGTAGGAGTTGATAGAGATTATAGTGCTGTCTAAGTTCTTGAGAGTATGAAAGCAGCTTTTCTAGAACCTCTTTATTGGTCAAGTGTGACCGAAAAGTTGGTCGATAAAATCGTTTATCACTGAGTTTACGGCTATCCTGTTGAATGAGTTTCCAGTAACGTTTCAGTGCTTTATATTCGTGCGATCTCCGATCAAACTGATTCATGATTTGGATGCGAAGGTGGTTCATAGCTCGACTGAGATGCTGGACAATGTGAAAGCGGTCGAGGACGATTTTAGCAGAAGGAAATAGTTTTCTGGCAATATCGTAGTAGGAACTAAACATGTCCATGGTAATGACTTTCACACGACTTCTCACCTGTCTAGAATAACGAAGGAAATGATTGCGAATAGTTGCTTGAGTCCGTCCATTATCGTAGTCCTGTGCAATAAAGCTCATCTTACCTTTCTTGAAGCTGTACTCATCCCAGCTCATGTGTTCTGGAAGGTGGTTAAGATCAGACTTGACCTCGAACTCTTTCAATTTACGGATGACTGTCGAAGTAGAGACCGATAAACTTTCGGCGATAGCAGTCATAGGGACTTTCTCGATTAATTTTTGAGTGATTTTCTGGTTGACGATCGTTGAGATTTGGTAGTTCTTTTTGACTAAGGAAGTCTCTGCGACAGCTATTTTTCCGCATACTTTACAACGAAAACGGCGTTTTCTCAATCGAATAAGAGTTTTGTATCCCGCACACTCTAGATAGGGAATTTTAGATTCTTTTTGGAAGTCATATTTAGCCATTTGTCCTTGACAATCGAGATACTTAGGAGCAGGATAATCTAGCTTAGCGATGATTTCTTTATGTGTTCCAGCATCCAGATAATCCAAGATTATGATGTTCTTGTCTTTAATTCCGAGTATGTTTGTGATAAAATTTAATTGTTCCATAAGATTCTTTCTAATGAGGGTTTGGTCACTTTTTCATTATAGGTCTTATGGGGCTTTTTTTGTTTTTGCTTCTAGTTTCCAACTAGTTGAAAAAGCGTTATAATGATAGTAAAGAGTGACTTAATTGTAAGAAAGAGAGAAGGACAATGGCTTATATTGAAATGAAACACAGCTACAAGCGTTACCAGGTTGGGGATACGGAGATTGTGGCTAATCGTGATGTGAATTTTGAAATTGAAAAGGGGGAGCTGGTCATTATCCTTGGTGCTTCAGGTGCTGGAAAATCAACTGTTCTCAATCTCCTAGGAGGTATGGATACCAATGATGAGGGGGAGATTTGGATTGATGGTGCCAATATTGCCAATTATAGTTCGCACCAACGAACAAACTATCGTCGTGAAGATGTAGGATTTGTTTTTCAATTTTACAATCTGGTCTCCAATCTGACAGCCAAGGAAAATGTGGAACTGGCCTCAGAAATCGTAGCGGGTGCCCTAGATCCAGAGCAAGTGCTCAAAGACGTAGGTCTGGCTCATCGCCTCAATAACTTTCCAGCCCAGCTTTCTGGAGGGGAGCAACAGCGAGTCTCCATTGCACGCGCTGTAGCCAAAAATCCTAAAATCCTCCTTTGTGATGAACCGACGGGTGCATTGGATTACCAGACGGGGAAGCAAGTCTTGAAGATTCTCCAAGACATGTCTCGTCAAAAAGGAGCAACAGTGATTATCGTGACCCACAATGGAGCGCTCGTTCCTATTGCGGATCGGGTGATTCACATGCGTGATGCCACGGTTAAGAGTGTGACGATTAATGAGCATCCGCAGGATATCGATACATTGGAGTATTAGGATGAAAAAAACATATCGGAAAGACCTATTTCAGTCAGTGACGACTTCAAAGGGACGCTTTGTTTCTATCTTAACCTTGATGATGCTGGGTTCTTTAGCTCTAGTTGGCCTCAAAGTGGCCAGTCCCAACATGGAACGTACGGCAGAAGATTATCTCCGTAAAGCCAATACTCTGGATCTGGCCGTGATAGCTGATTATGGCTTGGACAAAGAAGACCAAGACGAATTAAAGACACTTCAAGGAGCAAGTGTTGAGTTTGGCTATATGGCAGACCTAACCGTTGAAAATAGTGAAGAGGCGGTTCGACTTTATTCCAAACCAGAGAGCATTTCAACCTTCCAAGTGATAGAAGGGCGACTGCCAGAAGCTAATGAGGAAATTGCCTTGGCTGATTTCTGGAAAGACCGTTATCAGATTGGAGAGACCATTACATTTAGCAAGAAAGAAGAAAAGTCCGTCCTAAAATCCCAAACTTTCACAATTACCGGATTTGTTCAGTCGGGTGAGATCCTTTCTAAAAAAGATTTAGGGAGTGCTAGTAGTGGAAATGGAAGCTTGGCCGGTTATGGAGTGATTTTACCCAGTCAGTTTGATACAGAAGTCTACAGTATTGCGCGTGTGCGCTATGACGATTTAAAAAATCTGGATGCTTTTTCATCAGACTATAAGACCAAACGAACCCAACACCAGGAAGATTTGCAAGACTTACTTGCCGATAATGGTCAAAAAAGATTGGCAAGTATCAAATTAAATGGGCAAAAGAGCCTGGAAGAGGGGAAAGAACAGCTCCAAACTGCTGAAAGCAATCTTCAAAATGGCAAGAGTCAATTAGAGCAGGCTGAAAGTCGCTTGAAAACGCAAGAAGAACAAGCGACCGCTTTACCAGAACCGCAAAAGAGTCAAATCGAGGGACAGCTGATAAAAGCTAAGGAAGAACTGGCGACAAAAAAAGAAAAACTGGCTCAGACAGAGAGTGATCTAACTAAGGAAAAAGAGAAGCTAGAACAGCGTCAGAAAGAGCTTGATGAACTGGCAGAGCCGAAATACCACGTATACAATCGCCAAACCATGCCAGGTGGACAAGGTTACCTCATGTACAGCAATGCATCATCAAGCATTCGTTCAGTCGGAAATATCTTTCCAGTGGTGCTTTATATGGTCGCTGCAATGGTGACCTTTACAACGATGACCCGCTTTGTGGATGAAGAGCGTACCAATGCTGGTATTTTCAAGGCCCTAGGTTACCGGAATCAAGATATAATTGCCAAGTTTGTCCTCTATGGTTTTCTTGCAGGAACTGTGGGAACCATTTTAGGAACGCTTCTAGGACATTGTCTCCTTGCAGGAGTGATTTCGGATGTTATAACAACTGGGATGGTCGTTGGAAAAAGTCAGGAGTATTTCTATTGGTCTTATAGCCTTCTTGCCCTAGCTTTAAGTTGGGTATCCAGTGTCTTGCCGGCTTATCTGGTGGCGCGAAGGGAATTACACGATGAAGCAGCCCAACTCTTACTTCCCAAACCTCCCGTTAAGGGATCAAAGATTTTGCTGGAACGCCTGAGCTTTATTTGGAGTCGTCTGAGCTTCACTCATAAGGTTACGGCAAGAAATATTTTCCGTTATAAACAACGGATGTTGATGACCATTTTTGGAGTTGCGGGTTCAGTTGCTCTCTTATTTGCAGGTCTTGGCATTCAGTCTTCTGTAGGAGGAGTTGTGGAGCGCCAATTTGAACAAATCCAGAAATACCAGATGATTGTAGCGGAAAAGAGCAGTGCCAGTGAGCAAGAAAAAGCAGATTTAGAAAGTGCCTTGCAAGCTGAATCTATCCACGCTTATCAAAAGATTTACTCTAAATCCATTGAAAAAGATTTTAAAGGAAAAGCAGGACTTCAAACGATCACCATGATGGTTACTAGTGGAGAAGATTTCAAACCCTTTATCGCATTAGAGGAGAATGGGCGAGAGGTGCAGGTCACTAATGGAGCGGTCGTGAGTCAAAAACTAGCCCAACTAGCAGGTGTTACGGTTGGGGACGAGCTGGAGCTTGATGGGAAGGAAATCAAGGTCGCGGCTATTTCTGAAAACTATGTTGGACACTTTGTTTATCTCAACCGATCGACGTATGAACAAGTCTACGGCACCAGTCCGAAAGACAATACCTACCTAGTGAAATTAAAAGAGCCGACACCATCCAATACGGAGAAAGAAGCTGCTGTCTTTATGAAAAAAGCTGCTGTTTCTGGGGTGGTCCAAAATGCAACGGCTATCCACCTCTTTGAATCTGTAGCCAATTCTCTCAATAAAACCATGGCAATCCTTGTCCTTGTTTCCGTCTTACTAGCCATTGTCATTCTTTACAATCTCACCAATATCAATGTGGAAGAACGTATCCGCGAACTTTCCACTATCAAGGTTCTCGGTTTCCACAATAAAGAAGTGACCCTCTATATCTACCGCGAGACCATAGTGCTATCCCTTGTGGGGATTGTTCTCGGTTTGGTAGCAGGCTACTATTTACATCAATTTTTGATACAAATGATTTCACCTGCCACCATACTTTTTTATCCACGAGTCAGCTGGGAAGTCTATGCTCTTCCAATCGTCGCAGTGACTGTAATCTTAGCCTTACTGGGCATCTTTGTCAATCACCACTTGAGAAAAGTGGATATGCTCGAAGTCCTGAAATCAGTAGAGTAATTCAAGGGTTTAAACAGTAAATCAGTTGACAAAGTCCCTGCTTCTTGGTAGAATAAGAACTGTCGTAAAGACAAATAACTTCTTCTTGGTTGCAGGCATGCCAACCTGTCACTCGGATGAAGCCAAATAAAAAGGAGAAACATCATGGCAATCTCAAAAGAGAAAAAAAATGAAATCATCGCACAATATGCACGTCACGAAGGTGATACAGGTTCAGTAGAGGTTCAAGTTGCTGTCCTTACTTGGGAAATCAACCACCTTAACGAACACATCAAGCAACACAAAAAAGACCACGCTACTTACCGTGGATTGATGAAGAAAATCGGTCGCCGTCGTAACTTGCTTGCATACTTGCGTAAAAACGACGTTAACCGTTACCGTGAGTTAATCAACTCTCTAGGACTTCGTCGTTAATCTTGCGTCTAAAACGTTTCTATACTTCGTTGGCTTCGGCTCGATGTACCGTAAGTACAATCTTCGCCTTGTCGCCTAGTCTATAAACGTTTTATCCAGCAAGAATAAAGCTCTCTGATCTCAGAGGGCTTTTTCATTGAGGTTTTATCGGTCACAATTTTGGAGACTACAAAAACCCATAAAATACCAGGTTTCTCTGTATTTAAGTTTTATCGGTCACAATTTTGGAGACTACAAAAACATGTAATTGAACACTTCGGTGTAAAAGGTAGTTTTATCGGTCACAATTTTGGAGACTACAAAAACCTCAAATGGTATCAGCTAATTACACCATAAAGGTGCGCAGCTACTCGTCTTGAAAAGCCGAGTAGCTGTCTGCAAGCCCCCTCGGAGAGCCCACACTTTACGAAGTAAAGTATAGTATGTTATACTTTACATGGAAGTAGTCACCGAATTCCAGTTAGAAATTACTTTGTAACTACGTTTTGAGGAGGAGTAAAATGCTTTCCTACGTTCGACATTACCCACTAGCGATAGCTAAATTAATGTGTCTGTGCTCTCCTAAAATCTGCTGATTTATTACTGACTAATACAGGAGGCTTTTATGGGACAGACAATCATATCTGCTATTGGTGTTTATATTTCCACCAGTATCGATTATTTAATTATTTTAATTATTTTATTTGCACAGCTATCACAGAATAAACAGAAATGGCATATTTATGCGGGGCAATATCTAGGAACAGGCTTACTTGTAGGGGCGAGTTTAGTTGCTGCTTATGTCGTTAATTTCGTGCCTGAAGCATGGATGGTTGGATTGCTTGGTTTAATCCCTATCTATTTAGGGATTCGCTTTGCAATTGTTGGAGAAGGTGAGGAAGAAGAAGAGGAAGAAATTATTGAGAGATTAGAACAAAGCAAGGCAAATCAACTGTTTTGGACAGTTACATTGCTGACAATTGCGTCTGGCGGAGATAATTTAGGTATCTATATACCTTATTTTGCTTCGTTAGATTGGTCACAGACCCTCGTGGCGTTGCTTGTGTTTGTAATCGGCATAATTATCTTTTGCGAGATTAGTCGGATGTTATCCTCTATTCCGTTAATATTCGAGACAATTGAAAAATACGAGCGAATCATTGTGCCCATAGTATTCATTCTACTTGGACTATACATCATGTATGAAAATGGCACGATAGAAACTTTTCTGATCGTGGAGATTTTTTTTCACTAGGATTTTAGCCCGGGCTCAAATCAAGCTCTCTGACTTCAGAGGGCTTTTTATGTTGTCACCTTACCTCGATATACTCAAGTATAATCTTCGGTTACGGTTCCTAGCACTGTAAGGTAAAATAAACTAGATCATCTCCCTTCGGGGAGATTTTTTGTTTCACTAACATTTTTGTACAATCTTCGGCTCGTCTATATATGTCTCTATCCTTGTTCATCTAGTAGAAATATGGTATACTTTTTATGAGAATTTTCTAAATTTTTAATTTTATCTAAGGAGGTTTTCATGCTTTCCAAATTTTCTGGAAGCCGACAAGATTTTCAATTTGTGTTGTTTTTGGTTATTTTGCTAAGTGTTTTAGGGATTTCGCTCTTTCTAGCAGTTTCTATGGGATCCGTTGCGATTGATCTAGGAGATACCTATCGGATTATTTTGAGCAGGTTAGGATTTCCTCTTGAGATAGGAGAGGTTTCCAAGTCTACTCTTGCCATTGTATGGAACATGAGATTCCCCCGAGTATTGTTAGGTCTGATAGTAGGGGCTGGTCTCTCTATGTGTGGTAGTGTGATGCAGTCCACAGTGAACAACCCCATCGCTGAGCCTTATGTCTTAGGAATTTCTGCGGGTGCAACTCTAGGGGCAACTTTGAGCATCATTCTTGGTTTAAAATTGGTGATTAGCCTTGGAGCTTTCCTTGGAGCTATTTTGGCAACAATCGCTGTCCTAATCATTGCCTCTATGCAGGGCAGGATGACGACTTCTAGCCTGATCTTATCAGGAACGGCGGTCAATGCTCTCTTTCTGGCCTTTTCCAACTTTATTATCTCAGTTGGCGCTAATGCGGACAGTGTGATGACCATTAAGTTTTGGACCATGGGTTCGCTTGCCGGGACTACTTGGTCTGACTTAGTCCTGCCAACTATAGTAGTAGGATTGGCCTTTCTATTTTTCGCTACTCAGTATCGTGTTTTTAATGCGATGATGATGGGAGATGAGGCTGCTTTAACTTTGGGGATACCCTTACGCTTTTATTGGTATCTTTATGTGACTATGGTGGCTGTGCTGACAGCTGTCTTAGTGGCAACCTGTGGGATTATTGGATTTGTTGGTTTGATTACTCCTCACTTAGCTCGAGGGTTAGTAGGAACGAATTACAGGAGGCTTTTTCCCGTTGCGACCTTACTGGGTGCCCTCTTTGTGGTCTGGGCAGATGTACTTTCTCGTGTCATCCTTCCAAATGCCGAGCTGCCGATTGGTATTTTCACAGCCTTAGTAGGTGCTCCCTTCTTTATCTACATTGTTGGAGGTAGGCGAAGGGAGGTGAGGGCCTGATATGGACTTGATTTGTCAGGATGTCCACTTTGGACTAGGAGAGAAAAAAATCCTCAAAGGAGTTTCTCTTACGGTTGAGGGACATCAATTCCACACGATATTAGGGCCAAATGGAAGTGGAAAAACCAGCCTGCTTAAACTCCTCTATCGCCAGGAAAAGGCGGACAAAGGCTTGATAAGCCTAGATGGAAAGCCGCTGGAGCATTGGTCACTCAAAGAAACAGCCAAGCAAATGGCAGTTGTCACCCAGTTTAATCAATTGCAGTTTGATTGTACAGTTGAGGAAATTGTCTTGCTGGGAAGGACTCCCCACCTCTCTTTTTTACAGAAGGAAAAGGAAAGAGATTATGCCCTCGTTCAAGATGCTCTCGTCAAGGTGGATATGCTTGAGAAGAAAACTCGTCTCTATTCGTCTCTGTCAGGGGGGGAGAAACAACGAGTCTTATTAGCCCGCGCCTTGGCGCAAGAACCGACTCTCTTGCTCCTGGACGAGCCAACCAATCACCTGGATATCAAGTATCAGCTAGACTTGTTGGCCATTGTGAAGAATCTCAAAGTCAATGTTTTAGCTGTCCTACATGATATTCAACTTGCTTGTCGCTATTCGGATTATCTCTATCTGATGAAAGAGGGAGAAATCCTTTACCAAGGGACTCCAAAGGAGACCATCACCCCTGAGTCATTGCAAACTGTATACGGAGTTCAAAGTCAGGTTACTTGGACCGAGGATCAGCAAGCTATGATTCACTATTTATAAGAACGAAAAGGAAAACAAAATGAAAAAAACACTAAGCATTTTACTCGTAACAGTAGCTACCCTAACCATGGCAGCTTGTGGTAATACTACTACAGAAAAAACTACCACACAGTCTAGTACAGAAACAAGTCAAAAAGCGAGCACAGAGACGACTTATCCGTTAACGGTCAAGACCTATGATGCTAAGGGAAATGAAGTCGAACAAGTCTTTGACAAGGCACCTGAAAAAGTTATCACCAACAATCTTTCAACCACTGAAATCTTATTGGAGTTAGGCTTGAAGGATAAAATTGCTGGCATGCTTAACCCTGATAATGCTGTGACGGACAAATACAAGGACGCGATTGCGACGATTCCTCAAATTGGAGATAAAAAAACAGTCTCACAAGAAACAGTCCTTTCTTATGAGCCAGATGCTGTGATGGGTCGAAACATGATGTTTTCTGAAAAATCCTTGGGAACAGTTAGCACTTGGAATGAAAACAAAATCCCAGTCTATACGCAAAAAGCTTCTCTCTCAACGATTCAGCAAGATTTGGGAAATATTGTAGAAGATGTCAAAAATCTTGGAATGATTTTCAATGTTCAGGACAAGGCCAATGAATATGCAGCCCAATTACAAGCTAAAATTGACGCTGTTAAGAAAGCAAACCCAACAAGCCAAGGTGAAAAGAAAAAGGCTTTGATTATGGTTGCTTATAATGACGAAACTTTTGGTGCATACAAGTCTGCTTTGCAAGAAAGCTTGTTGAATCAACTTGGTTATACAAACGTTGCAACGGGAACATCAGGCTTGACCTTGGAAAATCTCGTGTCAATGGATCCTGAGTTGATTATCTATGTAACTAGTGACCGCAATAAAAAATTGGATGCCAACGCAGTAGAGTTGATGAAGGCAAATGAAGTTTTGGAAAATGTTCCTGCAATTAAGAATCAAAAAATCATGACCATTTCTTACGATGAGTTGATGGACTATGGTCCAGCAGTAATTGATTCCCTTGAGAAAATCAATGACTTTATCAATAAATAATGAGTTTGATTGGGAAGGGATTCAAGTTACAATCAGCCTTCCTTCGACCTATGATCCCAATCAAACCTATCCAGCTATTCTCTTGAATGATGGAAACTTGGATTTTCTATCTTCCCTTTCAGAATCTGTGATTTTAGTGGGCTTGACCTCTAAAAATCGCCTAGATGACTACACTCCATGGAAGGCATCTGCTCTGAGAGATGGGACTCCAGATTTTGGCGGTCAGGCAAATGCCTATCATGGTCATTTATTTGGAGGTCTTTTAGACAAGTTGCAGTCACTTTATCGCCTAGACAAAAATCGCCTTGCTTATGGAGGTTATTCACTAGGTGGTTTGGCGGCAGTATACAGTCTTTTCCATTTTGACAAGGTCTCCTGTATCTTCTCTATCTGCGGTTCCTTTTGGTATCCTGATTTTACGACTTATTGCAGGGAAGAAAAGGTGAAAAATTTGGACTGTTTGCTGTATTTACAGAATGGTCAAACAGAAGGAGCCCATCATACCAATCGCTTGGCTCAAGCACCAGCCTATGCTGAGCAGCTCCATACCAGCCTTCAGCAACGCTATCCAACTGGTCAGTTTGTCTTTGATCCCTATGGGCATCATGAGCAAGTGGCTGAACGATTCCTAGCCTTTTCCAGCTGGTTGGCCCAAAAATGGAAAATCGAATAAAAGAATTATCCCTTGGTAAAAGCCAAGGGATAATTGTATTTTTTAACCAAGAGACTCTCTCTTCTTATCTGGATTCCAGATAAAGCTTGCGATGAAGGTAAAGATAATCGTTAGGATACCAACAAGCACTGCAAGGATAAGGGCAGGGATGCGGACAAACCACCAGAGTGGGTTTGGTTTTTTATCATTGTGCCACTGCTTGGTTTCTTCGTCCAAACGTTGGAATTCTGCTTGGATACGGTCTGCAACCATTTCGATTCCTTCATCATTCATTTTCTTGATGTCTGAGATATCGATAGGATTTCCAAAGTTCATATCCACACGTTCACGGCTAACCAAGCCTTTCAAGGTCATAGGACCTGTGTAGGTAACCGGCATGATACGGACTTTGGCCATCTTGGCAATCAGGGCTACGCCCCCCTTGACTTCATTTGAGTGACGGCTTCCACTTGGAAACATGATGAGAGAACGGTCGCTTTTTTTGAGGACATTGATAGGGTATTTGATAGCAGAAGCGCTAGGATTTTCCCGGTCGATAGGAAAGGCCCCACACATACGGATCCACCAGCCAAAGATACGGTTGTTAAACAGCTCTTTTTTGGCCATAAAGATGAACTGTTTTGGTTTGGTCGCAAAAGCCATGTAAACTGGATCCCACCAGGTACGATGAGGTGCGACCAGGATATAGTTTTCATCTTGACTAGGGATTTTATTAGTATTGTGGTAGTGGGCATTGCCATTGATGGACCACAAGATCAGCATGACTAGTCCACGCAAATAAGTATAAAACATGAGAACTCCTTCGATTGTATTGCTTTTATTATACCTTATCGAAAGACTACTGGCAAACTTTTTCAGTTATCAGTGGACAGTTTTTGGATGAGATTAGAATTCTGCTAGAAAAAATGATATGATAGAATTTATGGATAAAAATAAGATAATGGGATTAACCCAAAGAGAAGTCAAGGAAAGACTGGCTCAAGGTTTGGTCAATGACTTTACCGCATCAGCCAGTACCAGTACTTGGCAAATCATCAAACGAAATGTTTTTACACTTTTTAACGCGTTGAACTTTGCCATTGCTTTGGCGCTAGCTTTTGTGCAGGCTTGGAGCAATTTGGTCTTCTTTGCCGTTATTTGCTTTAACGCTTTTTCTGGAATTGTGACCGAACTACGAGCCAAACACATGGTGGACAAGCTCAATCTCATGACCAAGGAAAAGGTCAAAACCATCCGTGAGGGTCAGGAAATTGCCATCAATCCAGAAGAGTTGGTTCTAGGTGATGTGATTCGTCTGTCGGCTGGGGAGCAGATACCTAGTGATGCTCTGGTTCTGGAAGGATTTGCAGAAGTCAATGAAGCTATGTTGACGGGTGAGAGTGATTTGGTGCAAAAGGAAGTGGATGCCTTGCTTTTGTCTGGAAGTTTCTTAGCCAGTGGGTCAGTTTTGGCTCAAGTTCACCATGTCGGGGCAGAAAACTATGCTTCCAAACTCATGCTGGAAGCTAAGACAGTGAAACCGATCAACTCCCGTATCATGAAATCGCTGGATAAGCTAGCAGGTTTTACTGGGAAGATTATCATTCCCTTTGGTCTAGCTCTCCTGCTAGAAGCCTTGATGTTAAAAGGCTTGCCCCTCAAGTCTTCTGTAGTGAATACTTCAACAGCCCTTTTGGGTATGTTGCCCAAGGGAATTGCCCTTTTAACCATCACTTCGCTCTTAACAGCTGTGATCAAACTGGGTTTGAAAAAGGTCTTGGTGCAGGAGATGTACTCTGTCGAAACCTTGGCGCGTGTGGATATGCTCTGTCTGGACAAGACGGGAACTATCACCCAAGGAAAGATGCAGGTGGAGGCCCTTCTTCCTTTGGCCGAAGAGTATGGTGAGCATGCGATTGCCAGCATTTTGACCAGCTACATCGCTCATAGTGAGGATAAAAATCCTACAGCTCAAGCTATTCGCCAGCGTTTCCAAGGTCAGGTTTCCTATCCTATGCTTTCGAATCTTCCTTTCTCTAGCGACCGCAAGTGGGGAGCTATGGAGTTAGAAGGGCTAGGAACGGTTTTCTTAGGGGCGCCTGAGATGTTGTTGGACTCTGAAGTGCCAGAAGCCAGAGAGGCCCTAGAGAGAGGTTCACGTGTCTTGGTCTTAGCCCTTAGTCAGGAAAAACTAGATCATCACAAACCACAGAAACCGTCTGACATTCAAGCCCTGGCCTTGCTGGAAATCTTGGACCCCATTCGAGAAGGAGCAGCTGAGACACTAGACTATCTTCGTTCCCAGGAAGTGGGTCTCAAGATTATCTCTGGTGATAATCCAGTCACGGTTTCCAGCATTGCCCAGAAGGCTGGTTTTGCAGATTATCACAGCTATGTAGATTGTTCAAAAATCACGGATGAGGAATTGATTGCCATGGCGGAGGAGACTGCGATTTTCGGACGGGTTTCCCCCCATCAAAAGAAACTACTGATCCAAACCCTGAAAAAAGCGGGTCATACAACAGCTATGACAGGAGACGGTGTCAATGATATTCTGGCCCTTCGTGAAGCAGACTGCTCTATCGTGATGGCTGAGGGAGATCCGGCGACTCGTCAGATTGCTAATCTGGTTCTCTTGAACTCAGACTTTAATGATGTTCCTGAGATTCTCTTTGAGGGGCGTCGTGTGGTCAATAACATCGCCCATATCGCACCGATTTTCTTGATAAAGACAATCTATTCCTTCTTGCTCGCTGTCATCTGTATCGCCAGTGCTCTTCTAGGACGGTCTGAGTGGATTTTGATTTTCCCCTTCATTCCAATCCAGATTACCATGATTGACCAATTCGTGGAAGGTTTCCCGCCATTCGTTCTGACTTTTGAGCGAAATATCAAGCCTGTTGAGCCAAACTTCCTCAGAAGATCCATGCTTCGCGCCCTACCAAGTGCCCTCATGGTCGTGTTTAGCGTTCTTTTTGTCAAAATCTTTGGAGCGAGTCAAGGTTGGTCTGAGTTAGAAATCTCAACCCTACTCTATTATCTCCTTGGTTCTATCGGTTTCTTATCTGTATTTAGAGCCTGCATGCCATTTACCCTCTGGCGTGTCCTCTTGGTTGTCTGGTCAGTAGGAGGCTTCCTAGCCACAGCTCATTTCCCAATGATCCAAAAATTGCTTGAAATTTCGACCTTAACTGGACAAACGTTACCTGTTTATGGGGCCATGATGCTGGTCTTTACGGTGATTTTCATTCTAACCAGTCGTTACCAATCCAGAAAATAAAGAAAGACTGCAATCTGTGGATTGCGGTCTTTTTAGGTGCAAGATTGCTAGCTGAAATGTGGTATAATAAGAGGTAATAGAGTTTTGGAAAGTGAGAGAAGATGATTTCAAAGAGATTAGAATTGGTAGCTTCCTTTGTGCCACAAGGTGCTGTGTTACTAGATGTGGGGAGTGACCATGCTTATCTGCCAATCGAGTTAGTCGAGAGAGGACAAATCAAAAGCGCCATTGCAGGTGAGGTGGTGGAAGGCCCCTACCAGTCAGCGGTGAAAAATGTAGAGGCTCACTGTCTAAAGGAGAAAATCCAAGTCCGTTTAGCCAATGGCTTGACAGCCTTTGAAGAGGCAGACCAAGTGTCGGTTATCACCATTGCTGGTATGGGTGGTCGTTTGATTGCTACCATATTGCAAGAAGGTTTGGGCAAGTTAGCTAACGTAGAACGTTTAATCCTCCAGCCCAATAATCGTGAAGACGACTTGCGCATCTGGCTACAGGGCAACGATTTTCAAATTGTAGCAGAAAGCATCCTAGAAGAAGCAGGCAAATTCTACGAGATTTTGGTGGTGGAAGCGGGACAAATGAAGCTATCAGCCAGTGATGTCCGTTTTGGACCTATCTTGTCCAAAGAGGTCAGTCCAGTATTTATCCAAAAATGGCAAAAAGAAGCTGCTAAGCTAGAATTTGCCCTTAATCAAATCCCAGAGAAAAATAGAGAAGAACGTCAAGTTCTAGCTCATAAGATTCAAGCCATCAAGGAGGTGCTCCATGTTAGCAAGTGAAGTGATTAAACGTTATGAGAATTTTTGTCCTCAAGAATTTTCCATGGAGGGAGACAGTCGTGGCCTGCAAATTGGAACTCTAGACAAGGATATCCAAAGGGTCATGGTTGCTCTGGATATTCGTGAAGAGACGGTGGCTGAAGCCATTGAAAAGGGTGTGGACTTGATTATCGTTAAGCACGCGCCAATTTTCCGTCCCATTAAGGATTTGGTCGCCAGCCGTCCACAAAATCAGATTTACATTGATTTGATTAAGCATGACATTGCCGTTTATGTCAGCCATACCAATATTGACATCGTTGAAAATGGCCTAAATGATTGGTTCTGCCAGATGTTAGGTATCGAGGAAACGATTTATCTGCAGGAAACAGGTCCTGAACGTGGGATTGGGCGTATTGGGAATATTCAGCCTCAGCCTTTTGGGGTATTGGCCCAGCATGTCAAGCATGTTTTTGGTCTAGATAGTCTTCGCATGGTGCATTATCAAGAGAGTGATTTGAAGAAGGAAATTTCAAGAGTTGCCATTTGCGGTGGTAGTGGTCAGTCTTTCTATCCTGATGCTTTGGCAAAGGGGGCGGATGTCTATATTACTGGTGATATCTACTACCATACAGCACAGGATATGTTGTCTGATGGCTTGTTGGCGCTGGACCCGGGCCACTATATCGAAATCCTTTTTGTCGAAAAAATCGCTTACCTCCTTAATCAATGGAAGGTAGAAAAGGATTGGTCCATTGATATCATACCTAGTCAGGCATCGACCAATCCTTTCCACCATATCTAGTTAGGAAGTGAAGACAATGAAAAAAGTTGCTATTATTGGAGCAGGGATTGTAGGGGCAACTGCTGCCTACTACCTCTCCAAAGAAGCAGATTTAGAGGTGACCGTTTTTGACCATGGACAGGGTCAGGCAACCAAGGCAGCGGCGGGAATTATCAGTCCTTGGTTTTCTAAACGACGCAATAAAGCCTGGTACAAGATGGCGCGCTTGGGAGCTGACTTTTATGTGGATTTGTTGGCTGATTTAGAAAAGTCAGGACAGGAAATCGACTTTTACCAGCGTTCGGGAGTTTTTCTCTTGAAAAAGGATGAATCCAAGTTAGAAGAACTCTATAAACTAGCACTCCAGCGTAGGGAAGAATCTCCCTTGATAGGTCAATTAGCTATTCTAGACCAAGCGTCTGCAAATGAATTATTCCCTGGCTTGCAGGGATTTGACCGCCTGCTCTATGCTTCTGGTGGAGCGAGAGTAGATGGCCAACTCTTAGTGACTCGTTTGCTAAAAGCTAGTCAAGTCAAGCTGGTCAAAGAAAAAGTGAGTCTGACACCTTTAGCATCCGGCTATCAGATTGGTGAAGAGGTGTTTGATCAGGTTATTTTGGCAACAGGAGCTTGGTTGAGGGACATTTTGGAGCCTTTAGGATATGAGGTAGATGTTCGTCCCCAAAAGGGGCAACTCCGAGATTATCAGTTCTCCAAAGACCTAGAATCTTACCCTGTTGTCATGCCAGAAGGGGAGTGGGATTTGATCCCTTTTGCAGGTGGGAAATTGTCCTTAGGTGCTACCCATGAAAATGATATGGGATTTGATTTGACAGTGGATGAAACCTTGCTCCAACAAATGGAGGAGGCAGCCTTACCCCACTATCCAGCCTTGGCAGAAGCGAAATCATCAGGTGAGCGTGTAGGAATTCGCGCCTATACCAGTGATTTCTCCCCTTTCTTTGGACAGGTGCCAGGCTTAGCGGGTGTTTATGCGGCAAGTGGTCTAGGTTCATCAGGCCTCACAACCGGCCCTATCATCGGTTACCATCTAGCTCAACTGGTCCAAGACAAGGAGTTGACCTTGGACCCAGTAAACTACCCAATTGCAAACTATGTCAAGCGAGTAAAAAGCGAGTAAGATTTTACTGAAATTTTAGCAGGTAGTTTAGGATGTCAAATGACATTCCCTATCAAAAATGATAAAATAAGGAAAAATAATCCGAGAATCGAGGAAGAAAGATGCAAGAAAAGATTTTGGTAACTGGTGGTGCTGGATTTATCGGAACCCACACTGTTATTGAGTTGATCCAAGCAGGTCATCAAGTGGTTGTGGTGGATAATCTTGTCAATAGCAATCGTAAAAGTTTAGAAGTTGTTGAAAGAATCACAGGAGTTGAGATTCCTTTTTATGAGGCAGATATCCGTGACACAGATACACTCAGAGATATTTTCAAGCAGGAAGAACCGACTGGTGTGATTCACTTTGCGGGTTTGAAGGCTGTTGGCGAATCAACCCGTATTCCTCTTGCCTACTATGACAACAATATCTCAGGAACTGTTAGCCTTTTGAAAGCTATGGAAGAAAATAACTGTAAGAACATCATCTTCAGTTCTTCGGCGACAGTTTACGGAGATCCTCACACTGTTCCAATCTTGGAAGATTTCCCACTTTCAGTGACCAATCCATACGGTCGTACCAAGCTCATGTTAGAGGAAATTTTGACCGATATCTACAAGGCAGACTCAGAATGGAATGTGGTCTTGCTTCGTTACTTTAATCCAATCGGAGCGCATGAAAGTGGAGACTTGGGAGAAAATCCTAACGGAATTCCAAACAATCTCTTGCCTTATGTTTCCCAAGTAGCAGTGGGCAAACTAGAACAAGTACAAGTTTTTGGAGATGATTACGATACAGAAGATGGGACTGGTGTTCGTGACTATATCCATGTTGTCGATTTAGCTAAAGGTCACGTTGCAGCTTTGAAAAAACTTCAAAAAGGTTCAGGTCTAAACGTTTATAACCTTGGAACTGGTAAAGGTTACTCCGTTCTTGAAATTATCCAAAACATGGAAAAAGCAGTGGGACGTCCTATTCCTTACCGCATCGTAGAACGCCGCCCAGGTGATATCGCTGCCTGCTACTCAGACCCAGCAAAAGCCAAAGCAGAGCTCGGATGGGAAGCAGAACTCGACATCACCCAAATGTGTGAAGACGCATGGCGTTGGCAAAGCAAGCATCCAAATGGATTTGAAGACTAAGATGATGATTTCAATCATTGTCCCATGTCTAAATGAAGAGGAAGTACTTCCTCTTTTTTATCAGTCTGTGGAAGCTCTGCTTCCTGACTTGGGAGCAGAAGTCGAATATGTCTTTGTAGACGATGGCTCAAGCGATGGGACCTTAGAGCTTTTGAAGGCCTATCGGGAACAAAATCCTGCGGTCCGTTATGTCTCATTCTCACGAAATTTTGGGAAAGAGGCAGCCTTATACGCAGGCTTGCAGCATGCAACTGGAGACCTTGTGGTCGTGATGGATGCAGACCTCCAGGATCCTCCTAGTATGTTGCTCGAAATGAAAGCCTTACTAGACCATAATGCAGACATAGACTGTGTTGGGACACGGAGAACTAGTCGGGAGGGAGAACCCTTTTTCCGTAGTTTCTGTGCGGACCTCTTTTACCGCCTCATGCAAAAAATTAGCCCAGTGGCTCTACCCTCAGGTGTCCGTGATTTTCGCATGATGAGAAGGTCTGTGGTAGATGCTATTTTAACCCTGACCGAGTCCAATCGTTTTTCTAAAGGACTCTTTGCCTGGGTGGGTTTTAAAACGCACTATCTTGATTATCCAAACGTTGAAAGACAGGCTGGCAAGACCAGTTGGAGTTTTAGACAACTCTTTTTCTACTCGATTGAAGGAATTCTTAACTTTTCAGATTTTCCCTTGAGTATAGCCTTTGTAGCGGGACTCCTATCTTGTTTTCTTTCTTTTGTGATGACTATTTTTGTAGTGTTTCGGACTCTTATCTTGGGAAATCCGACATCTGGTTGGACCTCTTTGATGGCTGTCATTCTCTTTCTTGGAGGGATTCAACTCCTGACGATTGGGATTCTCGGTAAGTATATCAGTAAGATTTATCTGGAGACCAAAAAAAGACCACTCTATCTCGTCAAAGAAAAGAGTGACCTTTCTATTATTGAAGGAAAAAATAACCAAAAAAGACTATAATTTTACCTAGAAATATGCTAAACTAGTAGGTGTGGGAAAAATGAGAAAAAATCAATTATATTTATTCCCTGCTTCCTACGATGGATCTTTTAGAAGTGCTCTTGTAGGACAATTTTTGATGGCCTCCAGAACATCGCTGGTCTCAGCGATTTCTCTTTGCAATTCAACTGGATCATCGTAAAATCGAACGATTCCATTATCATGGTAATCAAAGAGTTCAGAATAGGTTTGGCAAAGCCCGCAGGCAATGCACCGTTCGGGTATAAGTGTGAGTTTCATATTTATATTGTAATAAGAAAATGTAAAAAAAACAAGGAGTAAGGTATGGAAAAAGAACCGTGGCAAGAAGATATTTACGAAAACAATGAGGAAGAAACAAGATCAGAGCGTCGACACCGGAAACAAAAAGGGAAAGGCGTTGTTGCCAATCGTGTCTTGACGGTTCTAGCTAGCCTCTTCTTTGTAATCGTTGTAGCGATGGTAGTTGTATTGATTTACCTATCAACCGGAGGAAGCAATCGTACTTCATCTTTGAAGGACTTCTATGATGCATCGTCTCCTTCTACAAGTGCAAGTTCTAAAGTGGAAGCATCATCATCTTCAAGTAGCAAGGTAGAGGAAACAGCTTCTTCTGAATCAACACCTTCAGAGAGCAGTTCGGAAGAACATACAGAAGGTGAAGGAACACTTACAGTACAGCCTGGAGAGGGAGAAGCAGCTCTTGCTCAACGTGCAGGGATTTCCATTGCCCAGCTAGAAGCCCTAAATCCTTCTCATATGTCATCTGGATCTTGGTTTGCCAACCCAGGTGATGTGATTAAGACAAGATAGGAGTCGGTCATGAAGACAATTCAAATTGCTATTGATGGTCCAGCTTCGAGTGGTAAGAGTACGGTCGCAAAGATTGTCGCTAAGGATTTTGGTTACACTTATCTCGATACGGGTGCTATGTACCGTGCTGCGACTTATATAGCGCTCAAGTACCAGTTGGATGCAGGAAATGTAGACCAACTTCTTGAGCTTCTTAACCAACACCCCATTAGTTTTGGACGTTCAGAAACAGGTGAGCAACTTGTTTTTGTAGGCGATGTTGATATTACTCATCCGATTCGTGAAAATGAAGTGACCAACAAGGTTTCAAGCATTGCTGCCATTCCTGAGGTGCGTGAGAAACTGGTTTCGCTCCAGCAAGAGATTGCTCAGCAAGGTGGTATCGTCATGGATGGGCGTGATATCGGGACAGTTGTTTTACCACAAGCTGAACTCAAGATTTTCCTAGTGGCTTCTGTTGAAGAAAGAGCAGAGCGTCGTTGCAAGGAAAATATTGCTAAAGGGATTGAAACAGACCTTGAAACGCTGAAAGAAGAGATTGCGGCGCGTGACTACAAGGATAGTCATCGTGAAACCTCGCCTCTCAAACAGGCTGAGGATGCGGTTTACCTTGACACAACTGGACTAAGTATCCAAGAAGTGGTCGAAAAAATCGAATCAGAAGCAAAAAAATATATGTCCTAGGGACGAGAGGAGCAGGCTAAATGAAGCCTGCTCCTTTTCTCTCTTTTGCGCGCGTTTCAAAACAGCCTTTTTGGGAGAATTTTGATAAAATAGTAGTATCAATAAAAAGGACGGAAGCATGACAAAGAAAATCATAGCCATTTTGGCCCAAGATGAAAAAGGTGTGATTGGGAAGGAAGATCGTCTCCCTTGGCATTTGCCAGCAGAGTTGCAACATTTTAAGGAAACAACTTTAAATCATGCTATACTGATGGGACGAGTGACCTTTGATGGTATGGGACGTCGTCTGCTTCCAAAACGGCAAACCCTGATTTTAACGCGCAATAGCGAAGAAGTCATAGATGGAGCGCTCGTATTTCAAGATGTGGAGTCTGTTTTAGCGTGGTATCAGAGTCAGGAAAAAAATCTCTATATCATTGGCGGAAAGCAGATTTTTCAGGCTTTTGAGCCTTATTTAGATAAAATTATCGTGACGCAGATTCATGCTCAGGTAGAGGGAGATACCTATTTTCCTGAGGAGTTTGACTTGTCTCGTTTTGAGACAGTTGCAAGCAAATCTTACACCCGAGATGAGAAAAACGACTATGATTTTACCATCGAATACCGAGATAGAAAGGAAGTCTAATGGAGCGCAGTATATTTGGATTTTTTACAGCTTTTTTGTGTGTGATCTGTATTTTGACTGGAGCACAGGCTTTTCGTAAGAAGCGCTATGGACTGTCTGCCTTACTCTGGTTGAATGCTTTTACCAATCTGGTAAACAGTGTCCACGCTTTTTATATGACCTTATTTTAGATAGAATGATAAATTAGATTGGAAGGAAATCATGCCTACAAATAGGAAAAATGATATGATGGTTTATTGCTCATTTTGTGGCAAAAGCCAAGAAGAAGTAAAGAAAATAATCGCTGGGAACAACGCCTTTATCTGTAATGAATGTGTAGAGTTGGCCCAGGAAATCATTCGGGAGGAGTTGGCCGAGGAAGTTTTGGCAGACTTGTCTGAAGTACCAAAACCAATCGAACTCCTCAATATCCTAAACCACTATGTGATTGGTCAGGATCGTGCCAAACGTGCCTTGGCAGTGGCTGTATACAATCACTACAAGCGTATTAATTTCCACGATACACGTGAAGAGTCAGAAGATGTGGATTTGCAGAAGTCAAACATCTTGATGATTGGGCCAACTGGTTCTGGGAAAACTTTCTTGGCTCAGACTTTGGCTAAGAGCTTGAACGTGCCTTTTGCTATTGCAGATGCGACAGCTCTGACTGAGGCTGGGTATGTGGGTGAGGATGTGGAAAATATCCTCCTCAAACTCTTGCAGGCTGCTGACTTTAACATCGAACGTGCAGAGCGTGGGATTATCTACGTGGATGAAATTGACAAAATTGCCAAGAAGAGCGAGAACGTGTCTATCACACGTGATGTTTCGGGTGAAGGAGTGCAACAAGCCCTTCTTAAAATCATCGAAGGAACTGTAGCCAGCGTACCGCCTCAAGGTGGACGCAAACATCCGCAACAAGAGATGATTCAGGTGGATACTAAAAATATCCTCTTTATCGTGGGTGGTGCTTTTGATGGCATCGAAGAAATCGTTAAACAACGTCTGGGAGAAAAAGTTATCGGTTTTGGACAAAACAACAAAGCGATTGACGAAAACAGCTCTTACATGCAAGAAATCATCGCAGAAGACATTCAAAAATTCGGTATTATCCCTGAGTTGATTGGACGCTTACCTGTCTTTGCAGCTCTTGAGCAATTGACGGTCGATGATTTGGTTCGCATCTTGAAGGAGCCAAGAAATGCCTTGGTGAAACAATACCAAACCTTACTTTCTTATGATGATGTTGAGTTGGAATTTGACGATGAAGCCCTTCAAGAAATCGCCAATAAAGCCATCGAACGCAAGACAGGGGCGCGTGGTCTTCGCTCCATCATCGAAGAAACCATGCTAGATGTTATGTTTGAAGTGCCAAGTCAAGAAAATGTGAAATTGGTCCGCATCACGAAAGAAGCTGTCGATGGAACGGAAAAACCAATCCTAGAAACAGCCTAGAGGTGACTATGGAAATCAATACACATAATGCTGAAATCCTGCTCAGTGCGGCCAATAAGTCTCATTATCCGCAGGATGAACTGCCAGAGATTGCCCTTGCAGGGCGTTCAAATGTTGGCAAGTCTAGCTTTATCAACACCATGCTCAACCGCAAAAATCTCGCTCGTACATCGGGGAAACCTGGGAAGACCCAGTTACTCAACTTTTTCAACATTGATGACAAGATGCGCTTTGTGGATGTGCCTGGTTATGGCTATGCCCGTGTTTCCAAAAAGGAGCGTGAAAAGTGGGGGCGCATGATTGAGGAGTACCTGACGACTAGGGAAAATCTCCGTGCGGTTGTCAGTCTGGTGGATCTCCGTCACGACCCGTCAGCAGATGATGTGCAGATGTACGAATTTCTCAAGTATTATGAGATTCCGGTTATCATCGTTGCGACCAAGGCGGACAAGATTCCTCGTGGTAAGTGGAACAAGCACGAATCAGCAATCAAAAAGAAATTAAACTTTGACCCCAGTGACGACTTCATCCTCTTTTCATCTGTCAGCAAGGCAGGGATGGATCAGGCTTGGGACGCAATATTAGAAAAATTGTGAGGGAAAGAAATGGCAAAAACAATTCATACAGACAAAGCTCCAAAGGCTATCGGACCATATGTTCAAGGGAAAATCGTTGGCAATCTTTTGTTTGCTAGTGGTCAAGTTCCCCTATCTCCTGAAACTGGAGAAATTGTAGGAGAAACGATCCAAGAACAGACAGAACAAGTCTTGAAAAATATCGGTGCTATTTTGGCTGAAGCAGGAACAGACTTTGACCATGTTGTCAAAACAACTTGCTTCTTGAGCGATATGAATGACTTTGTTCCTTTTAACGAGGTTTACCAGACTGCCTTTAAAGAGGAATTTCCAGCTCGTTCAGCTGTAGAGGTTGCACGTCTTCCTCGTGATGTAAAAGTCGAAATTGAAGTGATCGCAGAGATTGGATAAGCTAGTTGAAGTTTGGCTCTGCCAAACTTTTTTTGATATAAGGAGAGATAGATGACAAAGAAACAACTTCACCTGGTGATTGTGACAGGGATGAGTGGCGCAGGGAAAACGGTAGCCATTCAGTCCTTCGAGGATTTGGGATATTTTACCATTGACAATATGCCGCCAGCCCTCTTGCCAAAGTTTTTGCAGTTGGTAGAGACCAAGGATGATGACCACAAACTGGCCTTGGTAGTCGATATGCGGAGCCGTTCCTTCTTTTCAGAGATTCAGGCCGTTTTGGATGAATTGGAAAACCAAGACGATTTGGACTTCAAAATCCTCTTTTTAGACGCAGCAGATAAGGAATTGGTGGCACGCTATAAGGAAACTAGAAGAAGTCACCCTCTAGCTGCTGATGGTCGGATTTTAGATGGCATCAAGCTGGAACGTGAACTCTTAGCACCTTTGAAAAACATGAGCCAAAACGTGGTGGATACTACAGAACTCACTCCGCGTGAACTTCGTAAAACCATTGCTGAGCAATTTTCGGACCAAGAACAAGCCCAGTCTTTCCGTATCGAAGTCATGTCTTTTGGATTCAAGTATGGTATTCCTATCGATGCAGACTTGGTCTTTGATGTCCGTTTCTTACCAAACCCATACTACCTCCCTGAACTCCGTAATCAGACAGGTGAGGATCAAGCAGTTTATGACTATGTGATGAATCATGAAGAGTCTGAAAGTTTCTATCAGCACTTACTCGCCTTGATTGAACCCATTTTGCCAAGTTACAAAAAAGAAGGCAAGTCTGTTTTAACCATTGCAGTAGGATGTACAGGTGGACAACACCGTAGTGTTGCCTTTGCCAAACGCATAGCTGAGGACCTTGCTAAAAACTGGTCTGTCAATGAAAGCCATCGTGACAAAGACAGAAGAAAGGAAACGGTAAACCGTTCATGAGAAAACCAAAGATAACGGTAATTGGTGGAGGAACAGGTATCCCCGTCATTTTGAAAAGCTTGCGAGAAAAGGATGTTGATATCGCAGCCATCGTAACGGTAGCTGATGATGGCGGCTCTTCTGGTGAACTAAGAAAGAATATCCAACAGCTGACACCACCAGGAGATCTTCGCAATGTCCTGGTAGCCATGTCGGATATGCCTAAATTTTATGAGAAGGTTTTTCAGTACCGCTTTTCAGAAGACGCTGGTGCTTTTGCAGGTCATCCTCTAGGAAATATCATTATAGCAGGGCTATCTGAAATGCAAGGGTCCACTTATAATGCCATGCAGCTGCTAAGTCTCTTTTTCCACACAACAGGAAAAATCTACCCATCAAGCGATCAGCCTCTGACACTGCATGCAGTCTTTAAAGACGGTTCTGAGGTGGCAGGTGAGAGCCACATTGCAGATCATCCAGGTATGATCGACCATGTCTATGTGACCAATACCTTGGATGATGAAACACCCCAAGCCAGCCGTCGAGTGGTCAATACTATCCTCGAGAGTGATATGATCGTCTTGGGGCCTGGTTCCCTCTTTACATCGATTTTGCCCAATATTGTCATTGAGGAGATTGGGCAGGCTCTCTTGGAGACTAAGGCAGAGATCGCCTATGTCTGCAATATCATGACCCAGCGTGGGGAAACAGAGTACTTTTCAGACAGTGACCACGTGGAAGTCCTCCATCGACACTTAGGTCGGCCTTTTATCGATACGGTCTTAGTTAATATCGAGAAGGTTCCTAGAGAATACATGGATACCAACCGTTTTGATGAATATTTGGTTCAGGTAGAGCATGATTTTGCTGGTCTTTGCAAACAGGTTCCTCGTGTGATTTCATCCAACTTTCTTCGTTTGGAAAATGGAGGAGCCTTCCATGATGGCGATTTGATTGTAGACGAATTGATGCGCATTATACAGGTGAGAAAATGAGTTTTACAGTTGCAGTAAAAGAGGAAATTCTTGGTCAACACCATCTCAGTCGTTATGAACTATCGGCCATTATCAAGATGTCTGGTAGCATCGGTCTCTCGACTTCTGGTCTGACCTTGTCTGTTGTGACTGAAAATGCTAAGTTGGCTCGGCATCTCTATGAGTCCTTTCTCCATTTTTATGAGATTAAGTCTGAGATTCGACACCATCAGAGAAGCAATCTTCGTAAGAATCGTGTCTACACGGTCTATACCGATGAGAGAGTGCAGGAGCTTTTAGCTGATTTGCGACTTGCGGATTCCTTTTTTGGTTTGGAGACGGGTATTGATCCCGATATTTTAGCAGATGAGGAAGCTGGACGTGCCTACTTATGTGGGGCCTTTCTGGCAAATGGTAGCATCCGAGATCCTGAGTCTGGCAAGTACCAGTTGGAGATTAGTTCTGTTTATCTGGACCATGCCCAAGGACTGGCCTCTCTCCTTCAGCAGTTTTTGCTGGACGCCAAGGTTATTGAGCGCAAGAAAGGTGCAGTTACCTATCTCCAACGTGCAGAAGACATCATGGATTTTTTGATCGTGATTGGGGCCATGCAGGCGCGTGATAATTTTGAGCGCGTCAAGATTTTGCGTGAAACCCGTAATGATCTCAATCGAGCCAATAACGCTGAAACAGCCAATATCGCTCGAACGGTTTCTGCTAGTATGAAGACCATCAATAATATCAGTAAAATCAAAGATAGAATGGGTTTGGAAAATTTACCAGTGGATTTGCAGGAGGTGGCTCGCTTACGGATCCAGCACCCAGACTACTCTATCCAGCAGTTGGCGGATAGCCTGAGCAATCCCCTGACCAAAAGTGGCGTCAACCACAGACTTAGAAAGATCAATAAAATAGCAGATGAACTATAAAACCACGAATCGTTGATTCGTGGTTCTTTTATTATAAACTGGTCGAGTGTTTGGGTTGTACTTTTTGGTCAGGGTCAATGTAGTTAATGGCATTGTTAACAGCTGTTGGAGCTTCACCTAGTCCTGTCGCAATCAAATCAATCTTACCTTCATAGTAGCAGCAGTCCCCGATGGCATAGATACCTGCTTGGCTGGATTCTTGTTTGCTATTGACGATAATCTTGTGACGGTTGAGGTCCAGCCCCCAATTTTTAAGATTACCGACAGATGATTTGAAACCATAGTTGACAAAGAGGTGGTCTACTTCGATAGTTTCGGTTTCATCTGATTTGACTTTGGTGATTTCCAGTTTGTCGAGTGTTTTTCCATCTCCGATAAGTTGGCTAGGAATGAACGGTGTCTTGATGGTTACAGATGATTCTTGTAGAGCTTGTACACTGTGTTCTAAGGCGCGGAAGTTATCTCGACGGTGAACAAGAGTAGTTGGGGCAATCTTTTCAAAAGCCAGAGCCCAGTCCACTGCGGAGTCCCCGCCACCAAGGATGGTCACTTTCTTACCAGCGTATTGTTGAATGTTGGAAACGTGGTAGTGGATATTTTCATAGTTCTCAACACCTTCCAATTCGAGTGGCCGTGGTTTAAAGGCACCGCCACCCATGGCAATGATGACTGTTTTAGTCAGGTGGCTTCCCTTATTAGTTGTGATGGTAAATCCTTGATCTTGTTTCTCGATTTCAAGAACAGTTTCGTTGAGGTGAACAGGTGTTTCAAAGCCGTTTAGCTGTTCAATCAAGCGATTGGTCAATTCTTCTCCAGTTAAGTTTGGAAAACCTGGCACATCAAGGATTTGCTTCTCAGGGTAGAGGATGGCTGGTTGACCACCGAGCTGGGGAAGGGAGTCGATGATTTGGACTTTGGCTTGGCGTAGGTGAGCGTAAAAGGCAGCAAAGAGCCCAACAGGACCGCCACCTACAATAGTAATATCATAGAGTTGAGACATGATTTCTCCTTCGTTTTTTCTAATCAGTTTATTTTATCATATTTTTGCTTAATTTAAAATGAGGTAGGATAGGGAAAAAATGGGCAAAAAATGGTATAATGGTACAGAAAGTGTTTTGAAGGGGAGGAGGCCAGGGATGAATTTTCAACCATTATCCAATTTACAATACTGGACGAGTTTGTTTTCAAGTCCTTGGAGTATAGTCACCAATCTGATTGATATTCTCATTGTGACTTATATTTTATATCATTTTACTAAAGCTATTGCAGGCACCAAGATTATGATATTGGTCCGTGGAGTCTTAGTTTTTATTCTAGCCCAGATTCTTTCCAATATGATTGGTTTAACGACTATTTCCTGGTTGATCAATCAGATCATCACCTACGGGGTGATTGCAGCGGTGGTTATCTTTTCACCAGAGATTCGAACAGGTTTGGAGCGATTGGGCCGGGCTACTGATTTCTTCTCCAATGCCCCTATCAGTGCGGAAGAGCAGATGGTTCGTGCATTTGTGAAATCAGTTGAATACATGAGTCCTCGTAAGATTGGGGCGCTTGTAGTGGTTCAGCGAGTAAGAACCTTGCAGGAATACATCTCGACAGGGATTCCTTTAGATGCTAAAATTTCGGCTGAATTGCTTATCAATATTTTTATTCCCAATACTCCCTTGCATGATGGTGCTGTCATTATCAAAGAAAACCGGATTGCTGTAACTTCAGCCTATCTACCCTTGACTGAAGATACCGGGATTTCCAAGGCGTTTGGAACGCGTCACAGGGCGGCGATTGGTTTGTCGGAAGTATCAGATGCTCTTACCTTTGTGGTTTCGGAAGAAACAGGTGGAATCTCCATCACCTATAATGGAGTCTTTAAGCACGATTTGACCTTGGAAGAGTTTGAATCGGAGTTAAGAAGAATCTTACTTCCAAAATCAGAGAAAAAGCAAGGTCTGAAAGAGCGCTTGCTAGGAGGATTGAAACATGAGAAAAAATAGTCTATACATCATTTCTTCCTTCTTTTTCGCCTGCATTCTCTTTATCTATGCAACATTGACAAACTATCAGAATAGCAACAGTGCCAGACAGGTGCGGACGGAGACTTATACAAACACAGTTCTTAATGTCCCAATTGATATTCAGTATGACAGTGATCAGTATTTTATCAGTGGTTTTACATCTGAGGTGACGGTCTTTCTAACAGGCTCAAACAGAGTTGCTTTAGCGAGTGAGATGCAGGAAAGTACCCGCAAATTTAAGGTGACGGCTGATCTTTCTGATGCCAGTGTAGGAACCATCGAAGTTCCTCTAACCATTGAAAATCTTCCGAGTGGTTTGACGGCTGTTGCGACACCGCAAAAGATAACAGTGAAGGTTGGTAAAAAAGCAAAACGAGACAATGTCATTGTTGTGCCGGAGATTGATCCTAGTCAGATTGATTCTCGCGTGAAAATCGATACCGTTACTGTATCAGATGAAAAAGTAACGGTTATTAGTGATGAGGAAACCCTCTCCAAAGTAGATCGTGTCATTGCCATCTTACCGACGAGTGAACGGATAACTAGAAACTACTCGTCCTCTGTTCCTCTACAAGCAGTCGATAAAAATGGAAATGTCTTACCAAGCGTCATTATGCCGTTTGACACAACTATGAAAATTACAACAAAAACAGCAACGTCTAGTTCAAGTAACTCGTCAACAAGTTCCTCAGAAGGCAGTTCGTCTTCAACGAGTTCAGAAACAAAATCAGATTCGTCTAAACAATAATAAATAATAGAAAAGGATGATAAATAAAATGGGTAAATATTTTGGGACAGATGGAGTCCGTGGAGAAGCAAACGTAGAACTAACACCAGAATTGGCCTTTAAACTGGGACGTTTTGGTGGATATGTTCTTAGCCAACACGAAACAGAAGCCCCTAAAGTCTTTGTAGGACGTGATACACGTATCTCAGGAGAAATGTTAGAATCAGCCTTGGTGGCAGGTCTTCTCTCTGTAGGGATTCACGTCTACAAACTTGGTGTCCTTGCAACACCAGCAGTTGCTTACTTAGTCAAAACCGAGGGAGCCAGTGCAGGTGTCATGATTTCAGCGAGTCACAACCCAGCCCTTGATAATGGAATTAAATTCTTTGGTGGGGATGGCTTCAAACTTGATGACGAAAAAGAAGCAGAAATCGAAGCCTTGCTAGATGCTACTGAAGATACTCTTCCTCGTCCAAGTGCCGAAGGCTTGGGAACCTTAGTGGACTATCCAGAAGGTTTGCGTAAGTATGAAGGCTACCTTGTTTCAACTGGAACGCCTCTTGAGGGAATGAAAGTGTCCTTGGACACAGCGAACGGTGCAGCGTCTACAAGTGCCCGTCAGATTTTCGCTGATCTTGGTGCTCAGTTGACAGTTATCGGTGAGACACCAGATGGTCTTAATATCAACTTGAATGTGGGTTCAACACACCCAGAAGCTCTTCAAGAAGTGGTCAAAGAAAGCCAGTCAGCTATTGGTTTGGCCTTTGACGGAGATAGTGACCGTTTGATTGCTGTTGATGAAAATTGCGATATCGTCGATGGTGATAAGATCATGTACATCATCGGGAAATACCTTTCTGAAAAAGGCCAGTTGGCTCAAAACACCATCGTGACAACGGTTATGTCTAACCTTGGCTTCCATAAGGCCTTGGAGAGTGCTGGCATTAACAAGGCAGTGACTGCTGTTGGTGACCGCTATGTCGTTGAAGAAATGAGAAAATCAGGCTACAACCTTGGTGGTGAACAGTCTGGTCACGTTATCTTAATGGATTACAATACAACTGGTGATGGTCAATTATCAGCTGTCCAATTGACTAAAATCATGAAAGAAACAGGCAAGAGCTTGTCTCAACTGGCATCAGAAGTGACGATTTACCCACAAAAACTGGTTAATATCCGAGTGGAAAATGCTATGAAAGAGAAAGCCATGGAAGTACCAGCCATTAAAACTATCATTGAAAAGATGGAAGAAGAAATGGCAGGGAACGGTCGTATCCTTGTCCGTCCAAGTGGAACAGAACCCCTCTTGCGAGTCATGGCAGAAGCTCCTACGACAGAAGAAGTTAACTACTACGTAGATACGATTGCTGCTGTTGTTAAAGATGAAATCGGAATTGACTAAAGCCTAGAAAACTAGATGAAATGATAAAAATGTGGTACAATTGCATAGTAAATTGTAGCAATGGGAGAGAAAAATGAATCTTAAACGAGAACAAGAATTTGTTAGCCAGTATCACTTTGATGCTCGTAACTTTGAATGGGAAAATGAAAATGGAGCTCCTGAAACCAAGGTAGACGTGAACTTTCAGTTACTCCAACATGACCAAGAAAACCAAGTGACTTCTTTAGTCGTTATCTTGAGCTTTATGATTGTCTTTGACAAATTTGTCATCAGCGGAACAATTTCCCAAGTGAACCATGTGGAAGGTCGTATTGTCAACGAACCAAGCGAATTTAACCAAGAAGAAGTCGAAACCTTGGCACGTCCATGTTTGAACATGCTTAATCGTTTGACGTATGAAGTAACAGAAATTGCCTTGGATCTTCCAGGGATCAATTTGGAGTTTTAGTCATGAAATTAGCTGTCATTACAGATTCTTCAGCCTATTTAGAGGAGAAGACGCTGCAAAGAGAGAATCTATTTATCTTGGATATTCCTGTCAATATTGATGGGGAAGAGTATGTCGAAGGTGTCAATCTGACTGCTGAGGAATTTTATCAAAAAATGGCTCAGTCTGGAGAATTGCCTAAAACTAGTCAACCAAGTATTGCCAAATTGGATGAGATTCTAAGTTCCTTGAAAGATGAAGGCTATACCCATGTCTTGGGACTCTTTCTTTCGTCAGGAATTTCAGGCTTTTATCAGAACATCCAATACATGTTGGATGAATATGATGGCTTGACCATTGCCTTTCCAGATACCCATATCACAAGTTCCCCTCTAGGATTTATGGTGGAGAGTGCCTTTGAATGGGCAGAACAAGGCGATGATTTTGCTCAGATTCAGGAGAAATTAGCTCTTCAAATTGCTGATAATTCAGCCTTTATCATAGTAGATGACCTCGATCACTTGGTTAAAGGAGGACGTTTGTCAAATGGGGCAGCCATCTTAGGGAATCTCCTCAGTATCAAGCCTATTCTTTACTTTAATGACCAAGGAGTGATTGAAGTTTACGAAAAAGTTCGTACAGAAAAGAAAGCAATCAAACGTTTGGTGGAAATCATCAAGGAGTTGACAAAAGATGGGGACTACCGTATAACAGTCATTCATGGGAACGCTCCTCAAAAGGCAGCGGATTTACGTCAGCTTTTGATGGAGAGTGGTGTGACTGCTGAAATTCCAATTGAAACCTTTGGTAGTGTTATTGGGACCCACCTTGGAGAAGGTAGTATCGCCTTGAGCTATACACCAATCGTCTAAATTGTTCTTACAGGCTTTGTATCTTAGCAATGGAACACGGCCTACCTGCCTCTTGAAAAAAGATGCCTGTCTTGCCTTTCGTAGAAAGTCAGCGCCATTCCCTATTTTTCATGGGCAGCTAACGTCCTTTGTATCTTAGTCAGGAGTAGAGATGAGTATTCGAGTAATTATTGCCGGTTTTAAGGGAAAGATGGGCCAAGCTGCTTGTCAGATGGTCTTGTCAGATCCAGACTTGGACTTGGTCGCAGTTTTGGATCCTTTTGAGTCTGAGTCAGAGTGGCAGGGGATTCCTGTCTTTAATGATAAGGCTGACTTGGCTGGTTTTGAAGCGGATGTCTGGGTGGATTTTACTACACCAGCCGTTGCTTACGAAAATACGCGTTTTGCCCTTGAAAATGGCTTTGCTCCTGTCGTAGGAACAACTGGATTCACTAGTGAAGAAATTGCAGAATTAAAAGCATTTTCCCGTGAACAAGATTTGGGTGGCTTGATTGCCCCTAACTTTGCCTTGGGGGCTGTCTTGCTTATGCAATTTGCGACGCAGGCTGCCAAATATTTCCCCAATGTGGAGATTATCGAGCTCCATCATGACAAGAAAAAAGATGCTCCGAGCGGAACAGCCATTAAAACGGCTGAGTTGATGGCGGAAGTGCGAGAGTCTATCCAACAAGGTGCGCCTGATGAGGAAGAATTGATTGCAGGTGCCCGTGGTGCTGATTTTGATGGCATGCGGATCCACTCAGTTCGTTTGCCAGGCTTAGTAGCTCATCAAGAAGTTATCTTTGGCAATCAGGGAGAAGGGTTGACCCTTCGTCATGACTCCTATAATCGCAGCTCCTTCATGACAGGGGTCAATTTGGGAATAAAAGAAGTTGTCAAGCGTCATGAGCTTGTCTATGGATTAGAACACTTATTATGAGATTAACGCAAATGCCTTCTGAATTTCAGAAGGCTTTACCAGTATTAGAAAAAATTAAAGAAGCAGGCTTTGAGGCCTATTTTGTTGGGGGCTCTGTTCGAGATGCCCTCCTCAATCGTCCCATCCATGATGTGGACATCGCAACTTCTTCCTACCCAGAGGAGACCAAGCAGATTTTTCCACGAACAGCTGATATCGGAATCGAGCACGGAACTGTCTTGGTTTTAGAAGGGGACGAGGAGTATGAAGTGACGACCTTTCGGACCGAAGATGTCTATGTGGACTATCGCAGACCCAGTGCGGTTTCCTTTGTGCGTTCGCTAGAAGAAGACCTCAAGCGCCGTGATTTCACAGTCAATGCCTTCGCTTTGGATGAGACAGGCGAAATCATTGACTTGTTTCATGGTTTAGAAGATTTGGAAAACCAAGTCTTGCGAGCAGTTGGAGTGGCTAGTGAACGTTTCAACGAAGATGCTTTGCGGATTATGCGTGGTTTCCGTTTTCAGGCCAGTCTTGGCTTTGAACTTGAGTCAGAAACGTTTAAAGCTATGAAGGCCTTAACGCCACTTTTGGAGAAAATTTCTGTGGAGCGTACCTTCGTTGAGTTTGATAAACTCTTGCTGGCTCCGTTTTGGAGAAGGGGCTTAGCTTCCATGATTGAGAGTCAAGCTTATGACTATCTCCCTGAGATAGCATCTAGCCAGGACAAGCTCAACAGACTGTTTGATTTGGAGACTGATTTCATTTTTGAATCTTCTGAACAAGCCTGGGCAGCTCTCTTGTGGGTTTTGGAGATTGAAAATGCGCAGCCATTTTTGAAAGCTTGGAAGACCTCACGCCAGTTTGCCAAGCAGGTGCAGGATTTACTGACTATTTTGGCTTTGCGAGAAGAAGGAGAGCTGAGCAAGCGCGATTGTTACCGATTTGACTTGGATTCCCTTCTACAAGCTGAAAGTCTTCGTCAGGCCCAAGGGAAAGAAGTCAATACACAAGCTATCACAGAAACTTACCAGAGTTTGACCATTCATGACAAGAAAGAAATTCAGATTAACGGTGGAATTTTGATTAAGGAATATGGTTACCAGCCAGGACCAGACTTGGGAGAGATTTTAACAGAGATTGAGTTTGCCATTGTCGATGGAGAGTTGGAAAACGACCGTCAAGCTATCCATGCTTACCTGAGGGAGAAAAAATGAGTGATTTTATCGTTGAAAAATTAAGCAAATCCGTCGGAGACAAGACCGTTTTTAAGGATATTTCTTTTATTATCCATGACCTAGACAGAATTGGTCTGATTGGTGTCAATGGGACTGGTAAGACTACTCTGTTAGATGTTCTTTCTGGTGTTTCTGGCTTTGATGGGGATGTCAGTCCCTTTTCGGCAAAGAATGACTACAAGATTGGCTACTTGACCCAGGATCCTGATTTTGATGATAGCAAGACGGTCTTGGATACGGTTCTCTCTAGCGACCTCAAGGAAATCCAGTTGATTCGTGAGTATGAGTTAATCATGCTCAATTACAGTGAGGACAAGCAGGCTCGTTTGGAACGGGTCATGGCAGAGATGGATTCTCTCCAAGCCTGGGAAATTGAAAGCCAGGTCAAGACGGTCCTCAGCAAGCTAGGTATTCAGAACTTGTCGACTCCAGTTGGTGAATTGTCAGGAGGTCTAAGAAGACGTATCCAGTTGGCGCAAGTTCTCCTAGGAAACCACGATCTCTTGCTTCTGGACGAGCCGACCAACCACCTGGACATTGCGACCATTGAGTGGCTGACCCTCTTTTTGAAAAATTCTAAGAAGACAGTTCTCTTTATCACCCACGATCGTTATTTCCTAGATGCACTATCAACACGGATTTTCGAGTTGGACCGAGCAGGCTTGACCGAGTATCAGGGGAATTATCAGGACTATGTTCGCCTAAAAGCGGAACAAGATGAGCGTGATGCAGCACTTCTCCACAAAAAGGAACAACTCTATAAGCAAGAATTAGCCTGGATGCGTAGACAACCGCAGGCCCGTGCGACCAAGCAACAGGCCCGTATCAATCGTTTCCACGATTTGAAAAAAGAAGTTTCAGGTGGCGTTGCTGATACAGACTTGACCATGAACTTTGAAACCAGTCGGATTGGGAAAAAAGTCATCGAGTTTCAGAATGTTTCCTTCTCCTATGAAAACAAGCCCATTTTGCAAGATTTTAATCTATTGGTGCAAGCCAAAGACCGTATCGGAATCGTTGGGGACAACGGTGTCGGGAAGTCAACTCTGCTTAATCTCATCGCAGGGAGTCTTGAGCCGACTAAAGGCCAAGTGATCATCGGTGAGACGGTTCGCATCGCCTATTTTTCTCAACAAATTGAAGGTTTGGATGAAAGCAAACGGGTTATCAATTACCTGCAGGAAGTAGCAGAAGAGGTTAAGACCAGTGGTGGTTCTACGACTTCCATTGCAGAGTTGCTGGAGCAGTTTCTCTTCCCACGTTCGACGCATGGAACCTTGATTGAGAAATTGTCAGGTGGAGAGAAAAAACGCCTTTATCTCCTCAAATTGCTCTTGGAAAAACCAAATGTTCTTCTCTTGGACGAGCCGACAAATGACTTGGACATTGCAACCTTGACAGTCTTGGAAAATTTCTTGCAGAGCTTTGCAGGGCCTGTCTTGACAGTTAGCCACGACCGTTATTTCCTGGATAAGGTAGCGACCAAGATTCTCGCTTTTGAGGATGGCAAGATTCGTCCTTTCTTTGGTCATTACACCGACTATCTTGATGAAAAAGCCTTTGAAACAGAGATGGCCAATCAAGTTCAAAAGGCCGAAAAGGAGAAAGTGGTCAAGATTCGAGAAGACAAGAAACGCATGACCTACCAAGAAAAGCAGGAGTGGGCAAGCATTGAAGGAGATATTGAAGCCTTGGAAAATCGTATCGCTGTTATTGAAGAGGAGATGCAGGCAAATGGTTCTGACTTTGGCAAACTGGCGACGCTTCAAAAAGAACTGGATGAGAAAAACGAAGAACTCCTTGAAAAATACGAACGTTATGAATATTTAAGTGAGTTGGCATGATGGAAGAAAAAGTCATTAAACGTAGTCCCAAGAAAATCATTTGGAATGCCTTGTTTGGCCTAGCTTCGGTGTTTTTCTTCTTGCTGCCTCTCTCTTATCTCCATTTGTACTCGCAAAAGGGAACCAGACTTCATACGATAAGTCTGTTATTAATACTGCTTGTCCTCTTTTGTGCTGGAGTAGTTGTTTATCAGACATACAGGCTGTTAAGTTCCGATAAGGAATATTTGAGCTGTACTGTCGAGGGGTTTTACTACAAACCAAACCCAAAGAAACCCAGTCGTTTCTATGCTTGGACAGATGTAGAAGAGTTTTCCTTTTCTCGGATTCGAGGGAAGTACAGGGATTCCTATCGGATTGAAGTCTATTTTAAAAACAAGGAAAATGTGAAATCCCAATCCTTTCTAGCTCTGCTGAAGAGAAGGATTCTCCCTTTTCATTCGTCAGCAGATTTGATCATCCCGATCTTTCTATTAGATGTAGGTCTTCCTGAAAGGGTCTATGAGGCCATGAAGTACTATGAAAGAGAATGGCGCATCGAGCAAAATCGTCAAGCAAGAAAAGATGCAAAACAAGCTTCGAAAAGCAAATCTTCCAAACTTTCATAGTCTGTCTTTGCTTAAAGTAAAATAATTAAAAAGACCCTATCCACTGGATAGGGTCATTGTTTGTCTTCTTTTTTAGTTTCCAGGTGGAAGATGTTTTGCCAAGTCTCATGGCGACGCCAGATACTGGTATGGACGATACCATCTAGCTCATAGCAAATGAGTTTGGTTTTTTGACTGATGGAGGTAATCTGAATGTCCTTAATCGCAGCACTAAGTTCTTTTTCAGACTTATAAGCCTCTTTATCCATCTGCTTTCCATCTTGACGGATATAGAGAAAGTCCTCAGCAAGGAGTTCTTCAAGCTGATTTCCTTGGTCAATCAATTGCTCACGCATGAGCAGTTTTTTATAGACATTGTCTAAAATCTCGTCCTCAGGTATGGGAGCTGGCTCGATATGGACATCGGTATCAAAGACTCCAAAACGCTCTTCCAGCATGGATTCGACCTGGTCCGCAATTTCGTGACTTTCATAGACTGATAGATCAGGATTCATCTCCAGGGTGATATCAAGGTAGATATTGCTACCATAGGTACGCCCTCTTTGGGACTTGACCTTACTAATCTTTGGGATCTCCATGATGGCCTTTTGGTAGTCCTCTAGCAGACGGTCGTCAAAACCATCTGAAAGACTGAAGGAAGACTCGATAAAGATATCGTAAGCTGTCTTTAAGATGAAGAAAGTGATAATGATAGCGACTAATTTATCCACGATTGGATAATTGAAACTGCTGGCTAGGATAGCAATGGAGGTTCCAAGTGAGGTGACAGCATCGGAAAGATTGTCCTTAGCAGCTGCCTTGAGAGCCTTGGATTTGGATTTCTTACTGAGGCGTGTGTTATAGAGATAAACAGCAAACATGACCGCTGCTGAAATGATTCCTAGAATCGCTCCCAAAGGATCAATAGGTGTTTGTTCCCGACTGAGAATTTTCTGAATGGTGTCCCGAAGCACATCAAAACCAACATAGAACATGATGATGGAAGTAATCAAGCTAGCCAAATCTTCAATCTTCCAGTGACCAAAGCGATGGTCACGGTCTGCAGGTTGGCGGGCCATCCGAATCCCAATCAAGAGAGCAACATTTCCAATAATATCGGATACGTTGTTGAAACCATCTGCCACCAAACTGGAAGAATGCAGGAGGTGGCCAGTTGCCAATTTTGCTGCAGACAAGAGGAGGTAGGTTGAAATACTGATAATGGCTCCACGTTCTGCCAATTTGAGATTTGACATGGATTGATTCATCGGGCTTCCTTTCTAGTCATATAGTATTCTTACATTATACTGGTTTTCAAAGGAAAATTCAAATTTAGTCTTGTTTCATCTGATTTTAACCCTTGAAAACTTTTCAAATTTTGATATAATAGTACTACTCAAGGGAGTAGCTGGCAGAAACCTGTGATAGTGTCGTCATTCCGAATTGTATACTGAAAAGTATGTTTTCCGGCACTATCTTAAACAGCGAGACTTGTTATGATTAACAGGTCTCTTTTTGTTTGTCATAAAACTAAAAGAGAACTTGTTTTGCACACAATGTCAAGGAGGAGACACATGTCAAAAGAACAAAAACGCCAAGCGTTTTATACTCAAAGTCCTGAAGAGGTCTTGAAGTCAGTTGAAGCAACTGAGCAAGGTCTTTCGTCAAGCGAAGCACAGAAACGTCTAGCTGAATATGGACGCAATGAACTGGAAGAGGGTGAGAAAAAATCACTCCTAGTCAAGTTTATCGAGCAATTTAAGGATTTGATGATTATCATCCTAGTTGCTGCGGCTATCTTGTCAGTCGTAACTTCTGGTGGGGAAGATATCGCAGATGCCATCATTATCCTTGCCGTGGTTATCATCAACGCTGCCTTCGGTGTTTACCAAGAAGGAAAAGCAGAAGAAGCTATCGAAGCCCTCAAGTCTATGTCGAGTCCAGCTGCTCGCGTTATTCGTGATGGACACATGGCAGAAATTGATTCCAAGGAATTGGTGCCAGGTGATATCGTCGCCCTTGAAGCTGGTGATGTAGTGCCAGCAGACCTACGATTGCTAGAAGCTAATTCTCTTAAAATCGAAGAAGCAGCTCTAACAGGTGAGTCTGTTCCAGTTGAAAAAGACTTGACAGTCGAGCCCGCTGCAGATGCTGGTATTGGTGACCGTGTCAATATGGCCTTCCAAAACTCAAATGTGACTTATGGTCGTGGTCTTGGTGTTGTTGTCAATACAGGTATGTATACTGAAGTGGGTCATATCGCTGGCATGCTCCAAGATGCGGATGAGACAGACACGCCACTCAAACAAAACTTGAACAACCTTTCTAAGGTCTTGACCTATGCAATTTTGGTCATTGCCCTTGTTACTTTTGTTGTTGGTGTCTTCATTCAAGGAAAAAATCCACTTGGTGAGTTGATGACCTCTGTTGCGCTTGCTGTTGCAGCCATTCCAGAAGGACTCCCTGCTATCGTGACGATCGTTCTTGCTCTTGGTACTCAAGTTTTGGCAAAACGAAACTCTATCGTTCGTAAGTTGCCAGCAGTCGAAACACTTGGTTCAACAGAAATCATCGCTTCTGATAAGACTGGTACGCTTACCATGAACAAGATGACCGTCGAGAAAGTCTTCTATGACGCAGTCCTACATGACTCTGCTGATGATATTGAACTTGGCTTGGACATGCCTCTTCTTCGTTCTGTTGTCTTGGCCAACGATACCAAGATTGATGCTGAAGGAAACCTGATCGGGGATCCAACGGAAACAGCCTTCATCCAGTATGCCTTGGACAAGGGCTACGATGTTAAAGGATTTTTAGAGAAATATCCTCGTGTAGCTGAATTGCCGTTTGACTCAGATCGTAAACTCATGTCAACGGTTCATCCATTGCCAGATGGTAAATTCCTTGTGGCAGTCAAAGGGGCTCCAGATCAACTTTTGAAACGTTGTGTTGCTCGTGATAAAGCAGGAGATGTTGCTCCGATTGATGAGAAAGTTACTGAATTAATCCATACAAACAACTCTGAAATGGCTCACCAAGCTCTGCGTGTCCTTGCAGGTGCTTATAAGATTATCGATAGTATTCCAGAAAATCTTACTTCTGAAGAGCTTGAAAACAACTTGATCTTTACTGGTTTGATTGGGATGATTGACCCTGAACGTGCAGAAGCGGCAGAAGCTGTTCGTGTCGCTAAGGAAGCGGGAATCCGTCCAATCATGATCACTGGTGACCACCAAGACACAGCAGAAGCTATTGCCAAACGTTTGGGAATTATCGACGAAAATGACTCGGAAGACCATGTCTTGACTGGTGCTGAGCTTAACGAACTTTCTGATGAAGAATTTGAAAAAGTCGTTGGTCAATACTCTGTTTATGCGCGTGTATCTCCGGAGCACAAGGTTCGTATTGTCAAGGCTTGGCAAAACCAAGGTAAGGTCGTTGCCATGACAGGTGACGGTGTTAATGACGCTCCAGCTCTGAAAACAGCCGATATCGGTATCGGTATGGGAATCACTGGTACAGAGGTTTCTAAAGGTGCCTCTGACATGATCCTTGCAGATGATAACTTTGCGACTATCATCGTCGCAGTTGAAGAAGGACGTAAGGTCTTCTCAAATATTCAAAAGACAATTCAGTACTTGCTTTCTGCCAATACGGCTGAAGTATTAACCATCTTCCTATCAACCTTGTTTGGTTGGGATGTCTTACAGCCAGTTCATCTCTTGTGGATTAACTTGGTAACCGATACCTTCCCAGCTATCGCTCTTGGTGTTGAACCAGCTGAGCCAGGTGTTATGACCCACAAACCACGTGGACGCAAATCAAGTTTCTTCTCAGGTGGGGTCATGAGTTCCATTATCTATCAAGGTGTACTCCAAGGTGCTCTCGTCTTGACTGTTTATGGTCTTGCTCTTGCCTATCCGGTCCATGTAGGAGACAATCAAGCCATTCATGCGGATGCCCTAACTATGGCCTTTGCAACACTTGGTCTGATCCAGCTCTTCCATGCTTACAACGTCAAGTCTGTTTACCAATCCATCTTGACAGTTGGCCCATTCAAGTCTAAGACCTTCAACTGGTCTATCTTGGTATCCTTCATCCTCTTGATGGCAACAATCGTTGTAGAACCGCTTGAAGGTATCTTCCACGTAACCAAACTAGACTTATCACAATGGGCCATTGTTCTAGCTGGAAGCTTCTCAATGATACTTATCGTCGAAATCGTCAAGTTTGTTCAACGTAAACTTGGTCTTGATAAGAATGCGATTTAAAAAGAAAGTCATCTTCGGATGGCTTTTTTTGCATTTGAGGGAAAGGAATAGAAGTTGCCCCCTTTTGTGCTATAATAAAGTAAAGATGTAAGGAGCGTAAGAGAATGGAAAAGAAAATTGTCCGAGATGTCTTATTCTTGTCTCAGGTCTCGAAACCTGCAAGTCAGGAAGACCTTTATCTGGCTAAGGATTTGCAGGATACACTACTGGCTAATCGTGAGACCTGTGTCGGTCTGGCGGCCAATATGATTGGGGTGCAGAAGCGCGTGATTATCTTTAATCTTGGCCTAGTTCCCATGGTTATGTTTAACCCTATTCTCCTTTCCAATAAAGGACCTTATGAGACAGAGGAAGGTTGTTTGTCTTTGACTGGTGTTCGAACGACGACTCGTTATGAAACGATTACGGTGTCCTATCGCGATAGCAAGTGGCAGGAACAGACTATTACGCTAACAGGTTTTCCAGCTCAGATATGCCAACATGAACTGGATCATTTGGAAGGACGGATTATTTAGGAGGAATTCAGATGAAACGCATACTATTTGAACTTGTTTTTATTGCAACGACATGGTATATCTTTTTACCACCCTTCAATCTGACTAGCTGGGAATTCATCTTTTTTCTCTGTGGGCATTTGGTGGTGATGGGTATTTTGTTTAGTTTCCGCAAGGATATCAATCTCCTCAAAACTGTTCATGTACGTCATGGCAAGGCTACCAAAGATCTCAATCTAGAAGGATTCCTTTTTACCAAACTTAGTAGAGGATTGTTTCTGACTGCAGGGCTCATCTTTGCTCTTGCTGGTCTGGTAAGCCTGGTAACCTCTAGCTTTTTCCAAGCAAAAAATTATGCTAATGTGGTATCTATCACAGGAAAAGACTTTAAAGATTTTCCTAAGAGTGATACCAGTAAGGTTCCAATCCTAGATCGGAGCACTGCAGAGAAGATTGGAGACCGTTACCTGGGTTCTTTGACGGATAAGGTCTCCCAGTACGTAGCAGCAGATACTTATACCCAGTTGACGGTTGATGGCAAGCCCTATCGGGTGACTCCTTTGGAGTATGCCGACCCGATCAAATGGTTTAATAATCAGTCTAAGGGAATTGGCGAGTATATCAAGGTTGATATGGTGACAGGAAATGCGGAATTGGTGGATTTAAAAACGCCAATGAAGTATTCAGACTCTGAGTATTTTAACCGTGACGTTAAACGCCATCTTCGAATCAAGTACCCAACCAAGATTTTTAAAACGCCATCCTTTGAGGTGGATGATGCAGGCAATCCCTTCTATGTAGCAACCGTTTATCAAAAGCAGTTTGGTCTAGGAGTCCCTCGCCCTTCGTCTGTTATTATCTTAGACGCCACCAATGGAGAAACCAAGGAATACAGCTTGGATGAAGTCCCAGAATGGGTGGATCGTGTCTATCCAGCAGAAGAAACCATCGAACAAATCAACTACAACGGCAAGTATAAAGATGGCTTCTGGAATGCCTTGATTTCTAAGAAAAACGTCACCCAAACGACAGAGGGCTATAACTATCTTTCTATCGGAAATGACATTTATCTCTACACGGGTGTGACTTCAGCAAATGCTGACGAAAGTAATCTAGGATTTATCCTTGAAAATATGCGCACTGGTGAAATCACCAAGTACAATCTAGCTTCAGCAACCGAAGAATCTGCCCGTGCTTCTGCAGAGGGAGCAGTGCAAGAGAAGGCCTACAAGGCTACCTTCCCTATTCTTGTCAATCTCAATGACAAACCGCTCTATATCATGGGCTTGAAGGACAATGCAGGCTTGGTCAAGGAGTATGCATTGGTCGATGCCGTGGAGTACCAAAACGTCATCGTAGCAACTACGGTAGATGAACTCCTCAGCAAGTATGCCAATAAAAATGACCTCGAGTTGGATAATGAAACGGTAGAAAACATCAAGGGTATCGTCTCAGACCTTAAATCAGCTGTCATCAAGGGTGATACCGTCTACTTCTTTAAAGTTGATGGCAAGATTTATAAGGTCAAGGCTTCCGTGTCAGACGACCTTCCTTACCTCGAAAATGGCCAATCCTTCGAAGGTCAAGTTGGAAAAGATAACTATCTCAAGACCTTTAAAGTACAATAATACTCTTCGAAAATCAAATTCAAACTACGTCAGCGTCGCCTTGCCGTACTCAAGTACAGCCTGCGGCTAGCTTCCTAGTTTGCTCTTTGATTTTCATTGAGTATAAAAATAGGTTTTCTCAGTTCAAGGAGAAAAAAGATAAATTCTTATCTATCTTAACAAGCTTAGCTGGCACAGCCCTTGTTCTCGCGGCTATCTGGTTAGGATGGACAAAATAAACAGAGAAACCTCGGTATGAACCGAGGTTTTTAAGATGAAATTCTTGGTCGTGGTTGAAAAATATGCTACACTAACAATATGAAAATTTTAATCCCAACAGCAAAAGAAATGAACACAGACCATCCTTGTATCGAAGCGCTCCCCTTGAGGGAAGAAAGTCAGGTAGTCCTTGACTCACTGGCGCACTACTCAGCCAGTGAATTAGAGACTTTTTATAAGGTATCTGCCGAGAAAGCAGAAGAAGAGTACGCTCATATTCAAGCTTTAAAAGATCACAGGGCTAAACATTATCCAGCCTTGAAACTTTTCGATGGTCTCATGTATCGTCACATCAAACGAGATGAGTTAACCAAGGCTGAACAAACCTATCTTGAAAATCATGTCCTAATTACCTCGGCTTTATACGGTGTTGTCCCCGCCTTGTCGCCCATGGCTCCTCACCGTTTGGATTTCTTGATGAAGTTAAAAGTTGCTGGGAAGACTTTAAAGAGTCATTGGAAGTCAGCCTACGATGAGGCACTAGAGGATGAGGATTTGATATTCTCACTCCTATCATCAGAGTTTGAAACCGTATTTTCGAAGGAAATTAGAGAAAAGATGGTGACCTTCAAATTTATGGAGGACAAGGCAGGCCAGCTGAAAATCCACTCAACCATTTCAAAAAAAGCCCGTGGTGCCTTTTTAACCGCCTTGATAGAGGGGCAAGTCCATACAGTCGAACAAGCTCGCAAGCTCCGCTTTGCCGGCTTTGACTACCGACCTGATTTATCCAGTGACTTAGAACTCGTCTTTGTGAAACAAGCATAAAACCAGCTCATTCGAGCTGGTTTTTGCTGGATTAGTTGATGGCTGCAAGAAGGTCGTCCGCTTGTTTTGCAAGTGATGAAGCAGTTGCTTCTTCTAACACCAATTTTCCGTCTGCCCAAGCAGAGTCATTGACACGAGCAGCTGTAAAGTCACCAACGACTTGTGTACGGATAAATGGCAAGAGGTCTTTGTAAATAGCAAAGAGTTGATCGTGACCGGCATTGGCTACAGATGAGACAGTAACAAACTTGTCTTGGAGGGCAGAAGCTCCACGTGTATCAGACAAGTCAAGAGCACGCGAGAGCCAGTCAAGCAAGTTCTTCACTGTTCCAGGGATAGAGAAGTTGTAGACTGGAGAGAAAATCCAGATGGCATCCGCAGCAAGGACTGCTTCACGAGCAGCAGCTACAGCTGGATGAGTTGGAACTTCCAAATCTTGGCTGAAGAGAGGAACAGCTGAGTAATCAAGATAGCTAACTTCTGCTTTTCCAGCAAGTGCTTTTTCAGCTTCGAGGGCCATTTGGTGGTTGAAAGAACCTTGGCGTAGTGAACCGACGATAAATAATACTTTTTTAGACATGATGTGTCTCCTTTAGTTTAAAATTCAAAGAGCGAACTCTTTTGTTACCATCCATGTTACAACAAATGATACTAATTAGCAATAATTTTGCTCACAAATTTTTAAATTTTTTTAAAATCTGGATTAAGTCTTCCTTTTCGCCATCTTCCAAGATGCTGAGTGCTTCTACAATCGAATCGATATGGTCAGGAAGAACCTCCTCGATTTTTCTGCGTCCTGCAGGTGTTAATTTCAGGAAAAAGGAGCGACGATCCTTGGGGTCGCAAGTTCTAGAAATCCATCCATCTCGAACCATATTTCGAATGACAACAGTCATGTTTCCAGAAGTGGCTAGCATTTTTTCAATCAAATCCTGAATGCGTAGTTCTCCCTTGCTATAGAGGGTTTCCAAAACTGAAAATTGGGTGGGTGTTAGCCCGTGTTCTTTAGCAGCCTTGGCTTCATATGGTTTAAAGGTTCGTATGGCTTTGTTGAGGATGATAGCTGTTTTTAAGTCTAGTTGATTATCGGAAATTTTCTCTTTCAAATATTGTTTCATAAGGCTATTTTATCAATAATGAGAGAGAAAAACAAGAACTTATATTTTATAGGAAAAGAATCTTAGAATGTTCCCGTCTTCACTTGTAATAAAGAAGGAGAGATGGTAAAATAGACGAGTGAAACTAAGACAGAAAAAAGCAAAAAACAAGCTACTTTTACAGTATGGAATCGGCATTGCTCTGGTAGTACTAGTCATGACCACTTCCTTCCTTTATCTGATATCACTCAGCATGAAACCCTATCAAGATGCTAGAGTTGAGGGAGAAAAACTAGCCAAGCAGTATGCAGAATTGGAACAGGCAGATCAGGTTGATTTTTATAATGGACTAGAAGGTTATTATAGCGTTTTAGGACATAATAAAAAGCAAGAGGCCATTGCCGTACTGATTGAAAAGAATGACCACAAGATTTATGTTTATCAGCTTGATAAAGGGATTTCTCAAGACAAGGCAGCGACGATTTCGAGGGAAAAAGGAGCTAGCGACATTGACAAGATTACTTTTGGTCGCTATCAGGACAAGCCGATTTGGGAAGTTAAGTCAGGAAAACAGTACTATCTGGTTGACTTTGAAACAGGAGCAGTGATCCAATAAGGAGGGCATATGAAACTATCCAAACGTGTACTAGAAATGGAAGAAAGCATCACTCTAGCTAGTGATGCAAGAGCCAAAGCATTAAAAGCTCAGGGAAAGGATGTTCTTTTCTTAACCTTGGGACAGCCTGATTTTCATACTCCTGAAAACATTCAGGATGCAGCGGTAGAAGCGATTCGAGATGGACGAGCTTCCTTTTATACAGTTGCTTCAGGCCTACCAGAGTTAAAAGCGGCGGTTAATACCTATTTTGAACGCTATTATGGGTATTCTGTTGCAGCCAACGAGGTTACCTTTGCCACTGGTGCTAAGTTCTCTCTCTACACCTTCTTTATGGCTGTGGTCAATCCAGGTGATGAAGTCATTATCCCTACACCATACTGGGTCAGCTATGGAGACCAGGTCAAAATGGCAGAAGGAGTGCCAGTCTTTGTCCAGGCAAAGGAAGATAATCACTTTAAAGTAACAGTAGAGCAGCTAGAAGCAGCGCGAACAGATAAGACCAAGATCTTAGTTCTCAATTCACCATCGAATCCGACCGGTATGATTTACTCTCGTGAGGAACTCTTGGCTATTGGAAATTGGGCTGTTGCGCATGATGTCCTTATCTTAGCAGATGATATTTATGGTCGTTTGGTTTATAACGGGAACGAATTTGTTCCAATTTCTAGTCTGTCAGAAGCCATTCGCAAGCAAACCATCGTGATTAACGGTGTATCTAAGGCCTATGCCATGACTGGTTGGCGGGTAGGTTATGCTGTGGGAAATCCTGAAATTATTGCTGCCATGAGCAAACTAACAGGACAAACGACCTCCAACCTGACTGCTGTATCACAATATGCTACCATTGAAGCCCTAACTGGACCGCAAGACTCTGTTGAAACCATGCGTCAAGCATTTGAGGAACGGTTGAATACCATTTATCCTCTCTTGTGCCAAGTCCCAGGATTTGAAGTTGTCAAGCCCCAAGGTGCCTTCTATCTTTTCCCAAATGTTAAAAAAGCGATGGAAATGAAGGGTTATACCGATGTGACAGAGTTTACAACGGCTATTCTCGAAGAAGTCGGCCTTGCCTTGATTACAGGAGCTGGATTTGGAGCACCAGAAAATGTTCGTCTCAGCTATGCCACAGACTTGGACACATTAAAAGAAGCTATTCGTCGTTTGCACCAGTTTATGGAAAAATAAAACTTAGAATCTTCGCCTTTTTAGCGAAGATTTTTTGTAACGAAAATCTCGCGATTTTTCTCTAGTAGAACCTAGCTATCACAGTCCATTTATGGTAAAATAGTGGGTAATGATGTCTTCGGACAAGTTAAACGAAAAAAGGAAGATAGATTATGACAAAACGTGTAACAATTATCGATGTAAAAGACTACGTTGGTCAAGAAGTGACCATCGGAGCCTGGGTTGCCAACAAATCTGGAAAAGGGAAAATTGCCTTCTTGCAATTGCGTGATGGGACAGCCTTCTTCCAAGGAGTTGCCTTTAAACCAAACTTTATTGAAAAGTTCGGTGAGGAAGTGGGACTTGAGAAGTTTGATGTCATCAAACGATTGAGCCAAGAAACTTCTGTTTATGTGACAGGAATTGTCAAAGAAGACGAACGTTCTAAGTTTGGCTATGAGTTGGATATTACAGACATCGAAGTGATCGGTGAATCTCAAGATTACCCAATCACACCAAAAGAACACGGAACAGACTTCTTGATGGACAACCGTCACTTGTGGCTCCGCTCTCGCAAGCAAGTAGCGGTGATGCAAATCCGTAACGCTATCATCTATGCGACATATGAGTTTTTCGACAAGAACGGCTTCATGAAATTTGATAGCCCAATTCTTTCAGGAAACGCGGCTGAAGATTCAACAGAACTCTTTGAAACAGACTACTTTGGAACACCAGCCTACTTGAGTCAATCAGGTCAGCTTTACCTAGAAGCAGGGGCTATGGCTCTTGGTCGTGTCTTTGACTTTGGTCCAGTATTCCGTGCTGAAAAATCAAAAACACGCCGTCACTTGACTGAGTTCTGGATGATGGATGCGGAGTACTCTTACTTGACACATGATGAGTCACTTGACTTGCAAGAAGCTTACGTAAAAGCCCTTCTTCAAGGTGTACTTGACCGTGCTCCCCAAGCCTTGGAAACCTTGGAACGTGATACGGAGCTTTTGAAACGCTACATTGCAGAGCCATTCAAACGCATCACTTACGATCAAGCCATTGACCTCTTGCAAGAGCATGAGAATGATGAAGATGCTGACTATGAGCATTTGGAGCATGGAGATGACTTTGGTTCACCACATGAAACCTGGATTTCAAACCACTTTGGTGTACCAACCTTCGTTATCAACTACCCAGCAGCCATCAAGGCCTTCTACATGAAACCAGTTCCTGGCAATCCTGAGCGCGTGCTTTGTGCAGACTTGCTTGCCCCAGAAGGTTATGGAGAAATCATCGGTGGTTCTATGCGTGAGGAAGACTATGATGCCCTTGTCGCTAAAATGGAAGAACTTGGAATGGATCGTACAGAGTACGAATTCTACCTTGACCTTCGTAAATATGGTACAGTACCACACGGAGGATTTGGTATCGGTATCGAGCGTATGGTAACTTTCGCAGCAGGAACTAAACATATCCGCGAAGCGATTCCATTCCCACGTATGTTGCACCGAATCAAACCATAAAAAGATTAAAACGCCATAATAGGCGTTTTTTCAAAGTAGAAGAAAGAAGAGGTGGAGATCATGTAAAGCACAGCTTAACAAGTGACAGACACAAAGATATATACACTTGTTAAAGGAGAAATGATGTTTAAACCAAATTATCGGAAGAATATCGGTCTCATGGCTGGGGTAGAATTTTTTGCCTTTTTGGGCATTACTAGCTTTTGGATTCTATTTCTCAGTCAAAATGGTATGTCACTTTGGCAGATTGGCTTATTGGAAATTATTTTTCATGCCACCAGTGTCATTTGTGAAATTCCCTCTGGAATGTTAGCTGACTGCTATTCATATAAAACCAATCTTTATCTCAGTCGGATTGCTGGGATCGCGTCGTCTATTCTTATGTTACTAGGGCAAGGTAATTTTTGGATTTACGCACTCGCGATGGTGCTGAGTGCCTTGTCTTATAATTTTGATTCGGCCGTGGAGGCTGGATTAAAAGAGCGCTACTTGTCTATCTCAAGTTTTATGTCAGGAGTAGCAGAAGGAACTCGGTCTTTGGGGACCGTTTTAGCGGGATTTTTTGTCCATGGCCAATTGCACTTGACCTACTATATCATGATTGCCACTTCTATAATCGTTCTTTTCCTAACTTGGATGCTAAAAGAGCCTAGTGTTAAAGCGCAAAAATCTGAGCGTCTGACCATGAAAAAGATTATGTTGACTGTTAAAGAGGAGCTGCAGAGAAATCCCAGTCTTTTTGGCTGGATGATTCTGTCCCAAATCATCGTAACTCTGATGTGCATGTTTTATTTTTACTATCAAAATCAGTTGCCTGACTTAGAAGGATGGCAGATTTCGATGATCATGTTAATCGGCAGTGTTTTGAATATCTGGGCAGTTTATCTAGCGAGTAAGATTGGAAAGAAGTATGCAGCCTTAAAGTTCTTTCCCATTCTTGTACTCTTGACGGGAGTGACCTACTTACTTTCCTACTTTGGAACGCCACTGATTTATATTTTGATTTATTTGATTAGTAATGCCTTATATGCTCTCTTTCAACCGATTTTTGACAACGATTTACAAAAGCGACTCCCAAGTGAGGTACGGGCAACCATGCTAAGTGTCTACTCCATGATGTTCAGCCTGAGTATGATTGTTATTTTTCCTCTGACGGGGTGGCTGATTGATGCTCTAAGTTTTGTAGAAGCCTTTATTTACTTAGGATTCTTTTTAGCAATAGTCGGCTTTTCACTATTTTTCATTTTGAAAGAGAATGTTATTTCTAATCAATAGAGTTATTTTTCATTTTTATCTTTTTTCTCTTGCTATCTATCAGTTTTTCTAGTATAATAGTTTATTGTGAGCAAACCTCACTTACCCCTTGCAAAGACTAGGGGTCATTAGACCAAAAGGAGGAACATATCAATGGCTAAATACGAAATTCTTTATATCATTCGTCCAAACATTGAAGAAGAAGCGAAAAACGCTTTGGTAGCACGTTTTGACTCTATCTTGACTGACAACGGTGCAACTGTTGTTGAATCAAAATCATGGGAAAAACGTCGTCTTGCATACGAAATCCAAGATTTCCGTGAAGGACTTTACCACATCGTTAACGTTGAAGCAAACGACGACGCAGCTCTTAAAGAGTTTGACCGTCTTTCAAAAATCAACGCTGACATTCTTCGTCACATGATCGTCAAACTTGACGCGTAAGAAGGTAAATTATGATTAACAATGTTGTACTTGTAGGGCGTATGACACGTGACGCTGAGTTGCGTTATACCCCATCAAATGTAGCAGTTGCGACTTTTACTCTTGCAGTAAACCGTACATTTAAGAGTCAAAATGGCGAACGTGAGGCTGATTTCATCAATGTCGTTATGTGGCGCCAACAGGCTGAAAATCTTGCCAACTGGGCTAAAAAAGGCTCTCTTATCGGGATCACAGGTCGTATCCAGACTCGTAGTTACGATAACCAGCAAGGACAACGTGTCTACGTAACAGAAGTCGTGGCTGAGAATTTCCAAATGTTGGAAAGCCGCGGAGTGCGCGAAGGACATTCAGGTGGCGCTTATTCTGCACCAACTGCTGGTCAATCAGCACCTGCAAATCCAGTACCAGACTTTTCACGTTCTGAAAATCCATTTGGAGCAACCAATCCATTGGACATTTCAGATGATGATTTACCATTCTAATGGACAATTAATACTATAAAGGAGAAAAAACATGGCTCAACAACGTCGTGGCGGATTCAAACGCCGTAAAAAAGTTGATTACATCGCAGCAAACAAAATTGAATATGTTGATTACAAAGATACTGAGCTTCTTAGCCGTTTCGTTTCAGAACGTGGGAAAATCCTTCCACGTCGTGTAACAGGAACTTCAGCTAAAAACCAACGTAAAGTAACAACAGCTATCAAACGCGCTCGCGTAATGGCTTTGATGCCTTTCGTAAACGAAGATTAAAGAAAAGACCCTTACGGGTCTTTTTTTCAGGTCCGGGGGACCTCTTTTTCAGACCCGGGTGGGTCTTTTTTTCACGAGCATGGAAATGAGAGAGCGAGTTGAGGTCCGGGGGACCTCTTTTTCAGATTTTTATAGGACTTTGTTAGAAAGGATTCCCTGTTGACCTAGTAAGATTCTTTTGTCTTACTAGGTTTTTTCTTTTAATCTTTATTATCATGCTATAATGGTAGGAGAAAGCTATAAAGGAGCAGCTTATGAAGACGACATGTTCAATTAGAAAAATGCAAGAATCTGACATAAAAGAACTATCCCGAGGATTTATCAGCCAAGGTTGGCCAAGTAGAGAGGAGATTTTAACTCGATACTTTAAGGAGCAAGAAAGTTGGGAGAGAGAAGTCTTAGTTGCAGAGGTTGGGGGTGATTTAGCGGGTTATATCACAATTTTGCCCTGTGCTAAGCAGGGGCCTTTTGCAGAAATCTATCCAGAACTCTCAGATTTCAATGTCTTTGAGCCCTTTCAAAATCAAGGTATTGGAAATCTCTTGATGGAAGAAGCGGAAAAACGAGTTAAGCTCATATCGGATAAGGTGACCCTTGGTGTTGGGCTCCATTCAGGGTATGGGCCTGCCCAGAGATTGTACATCAAACGAGGTTATATTCCAGATGGGACGGGTGTTTGGTATCAGAACCATCAACCGGCCATGAATGCGGTTTGTGAAGATATAGGAGAATTGGTCTTGTATCTGTCGAAATATTTGTTTTAAGACAGATTTTATAAGATTTAAATTTTAAATATAGTAAACAATCACAGTCCCTTTTTCATTCGAAAAAGGGATTTTTTTGTTTGAAATTGTTTGATTTATTCCTCAAAGTGATAAAATATAATTGTTTGAAATATCAATACAAATATAAATATATAACAATACATATAAATAATAGTTTGTGTATTGTCGTATTTTCTGAAAAAAATCTGAAATATATCGAAGAATGGGCTGTTTTTAGTTGTAAACGATATCATTACAAAAAAGTTACAGAATGTTAAAATTAAATGAAATGAAATAATATAATTTGGAAAAAATTTGACATATAAATTAATTGACGGTAAAATAATTATGAAAGTCAAATTAATTGGAATTGGGACTATTCGATATACAAATTAATATGATTTATCAAATTTTATTATAGTAGAAGGATAGCATAATGAAGAAACTGAAAGTGATGGTTGTTTTTGGAACACGACCAGAAGCTATTAAAATGGCCCCTTTAGTGTTAGAATTGCAAAAACATAGTGACAGCATTGAGACGATCACAGTTGTGACAGCTCAGCATCGCCAAATGCTAGATCAAGTTCTTGAAACTTTTAGCATCGAGCCACATTATGACCTGGATATTATGGGGAAAAATCAATCCCTCTTAGATATTACTGGAAAAATTTTAGAAAAGTTTGATCCTGTTGTTAAGCAAGAACTTCCAGATATAATTCTTGTTCATGGTGATACTACAACAACTTTTGTAGCAAGTTTAGTAGGTTTTTACAATCAGGTTCGAATTGGGCATGTTGAAGCTGGATTGAGAACATTTGATAAGTATTCTCCTTTCCCAGAAGAAATGAATCGCCAGATGACTGACAATCTTGCTGATCTTTATTTTGCTCCAACTAGTGAGAGTAAAGAAAATCTCCTTAAGGAAAATCATCCTGAGTCTGCTATTGTCATTACGGGAAATACAGCCATTGATGCATTGAAACTCACTGTTCAATCAGACTACCATCATGAAGTTCTAGATCAATTGGATCCAGATAAGAAACTTGTATTGGTAACCATGCATCGTCGTGAGAATCAAGGTCAACCAATGAGAAATGTCTTTACAGCTTTACGTGAGATGGTCGATCTTCATCAGGAAATTGAGGTTGTTTATCCTGTTCACCTTAGCCCTGCTGTGCAAGAAGCAGCAAACGACATCTTAGCTGGTCACGATCGTATTCACTTGATCGAGCCTTTAGATGTACTTGATTTTCATAATTTGGCTTCAAGAAGCTATTTTATCATGACTGACTCTGGAGGTGTTCAGGAAGAGGCGCCTTCTCTCAGCAAACCTGTCCTTGTCCTTCGTGACACGACGGAACGTCCAGAAGGAGTAAGAGCAGGTACGTTGAAGCTAGTTGGTACGGATCCAGTACGTGTGAAAGAAGCAATGGCAGCACTCTTAACAGATGAAACTCTTTATAGACAAATGTCTCAGGCACCAAATCCTTATGGAGATGGAAGAGCTTCTGAACGAATCGTACAATCCATTCAACAGTACTTTGGTGTAGCGACTTCTGTATCTGAATTCAAAGGGGAGAAATAAGATAAAATGAAAAATTGGAGTCAATTTAAAAACTGGCTTATGGCTTTGCTTGCTTGTGAGGTCATTCTTTTAGTGCTTTGTTTTTTGTATGCTCGAGCAATCATTTTAGAACAAATCTTGTTTTTAGCTTTAGCCTTATTTGCCGTGTTGGTATTATCTGACCTTTTGCTTACTTGGACCCTTATCTTAGCATTTGGTTTTGGACTTATCGTTTTGGTTGCGGGTGTGGTTTATATCCCAATCATTCAACTGATCTTCTTATTGATCAGTTTTCCACTTTTGATTGGGATTCTACTTAAGGTTCGTTATTATTTCTTCAAGGTGGCCTCAAAGGTCCAAGAACAGGAAGACGCAGCTCGAGCAGATTACCAAGCTATGGTCACTGAACAAAGTGATGTTACGGTTCAATCTTTATTGATTCATTGGGCACATGAAGATTTGTTCTTCCAGATTAAACCAAAAGAACATAACCAGATGCTCAGTAGCATTCAAGAGGTAATTGCTCAGGAATTGAGCTACAATGATAAACTCTATTACGTTTCGGATGGTAATTTTCTCGTTCTATCCAGTAAAAGCCAACATTCTTTGAAGGAACTTTATTTGAATGGTTTGCAGGAGAAACTGAGCAGTTTAGTTTTTCATGGAGAAGATGGCAATCAAGGAATTCAGTTCCAAACAGGCTATTTGGTGATTAACTCTGATAATAAAGATAAATACCAAGACTACGCGGATGTCGCCAGTCATCTCAAACGTCAACTAGAGACAGATGTAATTGTGGAATATTAGGAGGGGAACATGACTTTAACCGAACTATTTTTTGGTATTGCTTTGGGACTCAGTCTCGCCTTTGGCATTTGTTTTATCATACTATTTATTGCATACAATATTCTTTACCATCGAGTGAACAAAAATTTTAAGGCGGTGAATCATGATTAGTCAAATGTTAATGATTTTTACCTTGCTTACAATTTGGATTTCTCTAGCATGGGGCTTGGTAATTCTCTTTTCGGCAGTACACTTTTGGTTTAAACACAGTGATTTTCGTGTAGACACTTCGCCTCTACCTTATTATCCTAAGGTAACGATTGTTGTTCCTGCCCATAATGAGGATGTGGTTATTGCCCAAACGGCAAAAGCTATCTTGGATATGAACTATCCTCACGACCGTGTGGAGTTGCTCTTGTTTGCGGATAACTGTTCGGATAACACCTATGCAGAATGTTTGTCTGTACAAGCCATGCCTGAATATGCAGGAAGAAATCTAACCATTATCGACCGTACTGGTACGGGAGGAAAAGCGGGCGTTCTAAACGATGCTTTGGAGATGGCAACAGGCGAATACATCTGTGTTTATGATGCAGATGCCATGCCTGAAAAAAATGCTCTTTATTTCCTTGTCAAAGAAGTTATGAAGGATCCAGAACGTCATGTGGCATCTTTTGGCCGCAACAAGACTCGAAACGCCAACCAAAATTTCTTGACTCGTTGTATCAACCAAGAGATCGTTGTTACTCAGCGCGTGCACCACGTTGGGATGTGGCATCTCTTTAAAATTGGGCGTATCCCAGGAACCAACTTTATCATTCAAACCGACTTTGTAAAGAGTATCGGTGGTTGGAAAAATGGTGCCTTAACTGAGGATACCGATATTTCCTTCAAAATCATGCAGAGTGGTAAATTGATTGCCCTTGCCTATAATTCTGAGGCTTTCCAACAAGAACCTGAGACCTTAAAGAGTTACTATATGCAGCGTAAACGTTGGGCAAAAGGAAATTATGAAGTTGTTCTCTCGAACTTTAAGCATTTATTTGGCAGAGCAAACTGGCGCGTTAAACTAGAAGTCTTTAACTATTCTTGTGTTTTCTTTTGGTTTAACTTTGCCATTGTTCTGTCGGATTTGATTTTCCTAGCGAATGTGCTAGCAATCTGCCTTAATTTTTTCTTCCCAGATGTCAGGGTTCCATTTGCTTTTGATACGGATAATATCTACATCGCCCAGCTCATGCTCTTCAACTGGATACTCATGATTGGTCTCTATTTGATGCAAATTATGACAGCATTGGCAAGTCAATTTGGACAAGCGACGACTAAACAAATCTGGTTGGCCTTGGCAGCCTATTTCTCTTATGCACAGATGTTTATCGTTGTATCCGTTGATTCCATTTCTTCAATTGTGCTGGATAAAGTACTCCGACGAAAAGAAACCAAGTGGGTTAAAACCAAGCGATTTGCAGGATAGGAGGTTCTATGAAAACGAATAAATTAAAATATGTCTGGTTTGTGCTCATTCTTTCTATCTTTTGTTTAGCCTTGTTTTTGGCAAGAGGAAGGACTAAAATCGAGATGCGTAATCGAATTTACAGCCAATGGAGCCAACAGTTCCTTGTTACAAAAGGCAATCAGTCTTATGTTCGTACGACGAGTGATTCGGAGGGAACAACAGTTCTATCTGAAGCCCAAAGTTACGGCATGCTCATAACGGTTTTAGCAGCCCAAAAAGGGCAAGCAAGTCAAGCAGATTATGAGAGTCTTTATCGCTATTATCAAAATCATCGTATTGAGGGAACGCAGTTGATGTCTTGGAAGCAAGTGATCAAAAATGATAGCGAAACGGTCGAGAAACAAAATGCAACTGATGGAGATCTCTATATCGCTTATTCTTTAATTGAAGCTGCCAAACAGTGGCCAGATAAGGCGCAGGAATACCAAGAGCAAGCTAAAAAAATCTTGGATGATATCCTTAAGTACAACTACAATGAAGAGACAGGTGTTTTAACAGTAGGAAACTGGGCAAACAAGGATTCTGATTATTATTACTTGATGCGGACATCTGATACTCTTCCTCACTATTTCCAGTCTTTCTATGACCTGACTGGAAACAAACAGTGGTTAGATGTTAAGGATAAGATGCTTGGGCAATTGGAGCAAATCAGTTCTCATTCTGATACGGGTCTCTTGCCAGACTTTATCTGGGCTGAGAAGTCAGGGGCACGTCTTGTTGATGCCAACACTATCGAATCTCAATACGATGGGGCGTACTCTTATAACGCTTGCCGTTTGCCTTATCACTTGTCACAGAGCCAGGATGAAAGAAGCCAAAAACTCGTTCAAAAGATGATGGATTTCTTTATGAAAGAGCAACGCATTTATGCTGGCTATGACTTGAATGGAACGGCCCTCAATCAATACCAGGCAGGTAGTTTCTTGGCACCGATTACCTACGCGTCTGACAAGGGAGAAGGCTATCTGAAACTTCTTCAGCAAAATAAATACATTTTCACACAAGATTTACCTTCGGACAACTACTATGATGCAACGATGATTACCATGATTGCTCTAGAGATGTTCTAGGATGAAAAGAGAGGGCTAGTTTTTCTGGCTCTCTTTTTGATAGGATTTTCATCTTTTTTCATAAAGGGAATTTCATCAGCTTTATGGTATAATGGAAAGAGTGATGGAAAAGAGGTAGAGAGATGGATGCGAAATTAAAATACAAGGCAAAAAAGATTAAAATCGTCTTTTTTGATATTGATGATACCTTGCGTACGTCAAAGACAGGTTTTATTCCAGCTACAATTCCCACTGTCTTTAAACAGTTACGTGAAAAAGGAATTTTAACAGGAATTGCCTCTGGTCGTGGTATTTTCGGTGTCGTTCCAGAGATTCGAGAGCTCAAACCTGACTTTTTTGTAACCCTAAATGGGGCCTATATAGAAGATAAAAAAGGTCAGGTCATTTATCAACATCAGATTGACAAGTCAGATGTTGAGGAGTACATTTCTTGGACGAAGGAAGAGGGAATTGAGTATGGTTTAGTTGGAAGTCATTCTGCTAAACTCTCCACGCGAACAGAACTGATCAGTGAGGCTATTGACCCGATTTATCCAAACTTGAATGTGGATCCTAACTTCCATGAAAAAGCGGACATTTACCAGATGTGGACCTTTGAGGAAAAAGGGGATGACTTGCGGTTACCAGATAGTCTCTCTGGTAAACTTCGCATGGTGCGTTGGCATGAACATTCATCAGATATCGTGCCGATTTCAGGTTCAAAAGCCACTGGTGTTGCCAAGGTTGTAGAACATCTAGGCTTGAAACCAGAGAATGTTATGGTCTTTGGGGATGGTCTCAATGACTTGGAACTCTTTGATTATGCTGGAATCAGTATTGCTATGGGTGTTTCCCATGATAAAATCAAAGAAAAAGCAGATTATATTACAAAAACAGTAGAAGAAGATGGCATTTTTGATGCCTTAGAAGGATTTGGTATGGTAGAAAAAGAATTGCATTTCCCACAAGTAGACATTGAAGCAGTAGAAGGTCCTCTTGCGACCATTAAGACAAATCACGGAGACTTGCGTATCAAGCTTTTCCCTGAACATGCTCCTAAAACAGTGGCTAACTTTGTTGCTCTGTCAAAAGACGGTTACTATGATGGTGTGATTTTCCACCGAATTATCAAGGACTTTATGATCCAAGGTGGAGACCCAACTGGTACTGGTATGGGTGGTGAGTCAATCTACGGCGACTCTTTTGAAGATGAATTTTCAGAAGAACTCTACAATATCCGTGGTGCCCTTTCTATGGCCAATGCTGGTCCAAATACCAATGGTAGCCAGTTCTTTATCGTGCAAAACCAACATTTGCCATACTCTAAGAAAGAGATTGCGCGTGGTGGCTGGCCAGAACCAATAGCTGAGATTTATGCAGAACAAGGTGGAACTCCTCACCTTGACCGTCGTCATACTGTTTTTGGGCAATTGGTAGATGCAGAATCGTTTGCGGTCTTGGATGCCATTGCAGCTGTTGAGACTGGTGCAATGGACAAACCAGTTGAAGATGTGGTTATTGAAACGATTGAAATTGAGGACTAGAATGAAAATTGGTGATAAGCTAACTGGGCGTATTACAGGAATTCAGCCCTATGGTGCCTTTGTTGAGTTAGAGACAGGGGTGACAGGGCTGATTCACATCTCGGAGATTCGGACGGGATTTATTGAAAATATCTATGACATTTTAAAAATTGGCGATGAAGTTCAAGTTCAGGTGGTGGATTTTGACGAATACACTGGAAAGGCCAGTCTTTCCATACGTACCTTGGAAGAGGAAAAGCATCAATTGCCAAGACGGAGACGTTTTTCAAATGATCGGATCAAGCACGGTTTTGCTCCTCTTGCCCGAATGATGCCTGTTTGGACGCGTGAAGCATTAGAACATTTAAAGAAGAAGCCATAAATACGGTTATCTAAATCATTTGTAATATTAACATAATTTGTTATAATAAAAGTATGAAAGAAGAACAATTATTAAAACCAGGAGAGCGAATCAACCAGCTCTTTTCGACAGATATCAAGATCATCCAAAATAGAGAGGTGTTTAGCTATTCGGTGGATAGTGTTCTTTTATCACGCTTTCCTCGCTTCCCTAAACGGGGTTTAATTGTGGACTTTTGTGCTGGAAATGGTGCAGTTGGACTTTTTGCTAGTTCACGTACTCAGGCGCGGATAATATCTGTAGAGATTCAGGAGCGCTTGGCGGATATGGCAGAGCGTTCGGTTCAGTTGAATGGCTTGGAAGAGCAGATGCAGGTCATCTGTGATGATTTGAAAAATATGCCTGCCCACATTCAGGGAAGTAAGGTGGATATGATCTTGTGTAATCCGCCTTATTTTAAGGTGGATCCGCATTCCAATCTGAACGAGAGTGAACACTACCTTCTGGCCAGACACGAAATTACGACTAACCTAAAAGAAATTTGCCGTAGTGCTCAGAGTATTCTCAAGTCTAATGGCCGTTTGGCCATGGTCCATCGTCCAGATCGGCTCTTGGATATCCTAGATATGCTCAAACGCCACAATTTGGCACCCAAGCGTCTGCAATTTGTCTATCCGAAACGTGAGAAGGAGGCCAATATGCTCTTAATCGAAGCCATCAAGGATGGATCGACCAGTGGCTTCAAGGTTTTGCCACCGCTCATTGTTCACAATGACGATGGTTCCTACACGCCAGAAATTCAAGAGATTTACTATGGATCATAAGGCCTATATGTATGTGGTGGAGTGCCGTGACGGTTCTTACTATACTGGTTATACGACAGACGTTAAGAAACGCCTTGCTGTTCATAATAGTGGTAAGGGAGCCAAGTATACCCGTGCTCGCTTACCAGTCAAACTTATCTATGTAGAGGGTTTTGCTAGTAAGGAAGAAGCCATGTCTGCAGAGGCTCTTCTCAAACGTAAGAAAAGACCACAGAAAGAACGATTTTTATCCGAAAATCTAGAAAAAAATCTAGTTAACGATATTGATGTCTAATGAGGAGTCCTTTGGCTCCTCTTACTTTTGTCAAAAGAGGAAAAAAGTGCTACAATAAGATGAATAAATTTAAAGAGGTATTATCATGTCTAAGATTCTAGTATTTGGTCACCAAAATCCAGACTCAGATGCCATCGGGTCATCTGTAGCCTTTGCCTATCTTGCAAAAGAAGCTTATGGATTGGACACAGAAGCAGTAGCACTTGGAACTCCTAATGAAGAAACAGCCTTTGTTTTGAACTATTTTGGTGTAGAAGCACCACGCGTCATCACATCTGCTAAAGCAGAAGGTGCAGAGCAAGTCATCTTGACTGACCACAATGAATTCCAACAATCAGTGTCAGATATCGCTGAAGTAGAAGTTTACGGTGTTGTAGACCACCACCGTGTGGCTAACTTTGAAACTGCAAGTCCACTTTACATGCGCTTGGAACCAGTTGGATCAGCTTCATCTATCGTTTACCGCATGTTCAAAGAACACGGTGTAGCAGTTCCAAAAGAAATTGCTGGTTTGATGCTGTCTGGTTTGATTTCAGATACCCTTCTTTTGAAATCACCAACAACTCACCCATCTGATAAAGTCATTGCTCCTGAATTGGCTGAATTGGCTGGTGTCAACTTGGAAGAGTACGGTTTGGCTATGCTGAAAGCTGGTACAAACTTGGCTAGTAAATCTGCTGAAGAATTGATTGACATCGATGCTAAGACTTTTGAACTCAACGGAAATAAGGTCCGTGTTGCCCAAGTAAACACAGTTGATATTGCTGAAGTCTTGGAACGCCAAGCAGAAATCGAAGCAGCAATGCAAGCAGCTAATGCAGCAAACGGCTACTCAGACTTTGTCTTGATGATTACAGACATCGTCAACTCAAACTCAGAAATTTTGGCTCTTGGATCAAACATGGACAAGGTGGAAGCTGCCTTCAACTTCAAACTTGAAAACAACCACGCTTTCCTTCCAGGTGCTGTTTCACGTAAGAAACAAGTGGTGCCTCAGTTGACCGAAAGCTTTAATAGCTAGTAGTCTGAGTAATAATTGAAATGAGGAAACCTTAGTTTCCTTATAGCTAAAGGGGTTTCGGCTCCTTTTTTTCTAGGAGAGAAAGATGTTAGAAAATGGCGATTTGATTTTTGTGAAGGATCTTTCAGATATGGGGCAGGCTATCCAAGCTTCGACTGGGAACTATAGTCATGTAGCTATCTTTTTGGACGGTTTGATATATCATGCTAGTGGGAAAGCAGGTGTTATCTGCCAAGACCTATCAGAATTTTTTGAACCGACTCATCTCTACGATCTTTATGTCTACCCAGAGATGGAAGCTGACTTGGTAAAGGAAAGAGCTAGCAAACATTTAGGTGAACCCTATAATGCCTCTTTTTATCCAGATGGGCTTGGCTTTTACTGCTCCCAGTACATCGCTGAAATCCTACCGATTTTTGAGTGCGTTCCGATGAAATTTGGAGATGGGGAGCAGGAAATCAGCAATTTTTGGAGAGAATATTATAGAAAACTCGAACTTGCTGTGCCTTTGAACCAGCCGGGGACCAATCCCAGTCAGTTGGCAGCATCTCCTCTTTTAGAATGCAAAGAAAGGAATCTTCATGATTCAGATTTTTAATCCATCACGTTTGACGCGACAGCCATTTTTTATAGATTTGGTGAACTATCTGGACCAGCATGATGATGTAATCCTCCGAGAAATCAAGGCTCAGTTTCCAGATGTGGCAGTTGATAAACTAATGGAAGGGTATATTAAGGCAGGCTTGATCCGAAGGGAAAACAAACGCTATTTTCTCAATCTCCCTTTTTTAGAATCTACGGATGATTTAGCCCTTGACCAAGAAATTTTTATCAGAGAGGACAGTCCAGTCTATCAAGCCTTGCTGAAGAAGACTTTTGAGACAGAATTGCGCAATCAAATCAATGCTGCCATTTTAGTCGAATCTACGGATTTTGCTAGAGAAAAGATGACCCTGTCGAATTATTTCTACAAGGTCAAGAATCAATATCCTTTGACAGAAAAACAGCAGGAACTCTATGCCATTTTAGGGGATGTCAATCCTGAGTATGCCCTCAAGTATATGACGACATTTTTGCTCAAGTTCCTCAAAAAGGACCAGCTCATGCAGAAACGGCGTGATATCTTCGTTGAGAGTTTAGTCGTCTTGGGTTATATTGTTCAAAACGAAGAAGGAAAGTATGAGTTGGCTGTTGATTTTGACAAGGAACGGTTGACATTCTATTTACCTTAATTGCTTCATATTGAGCAAATTATTTGACTTTGCTAAAGAATAAGCATAGACTGAATGTAAGCGATAACCATTATCGTATTAAAAGCAAAGGAGACAGAGCTATGTCACTTGAAAATAAATTGGAACAAGCAACTGGTGCTATCAAAGAAGGATTTGGTAAAGTTACTGGCGATAGCAAAACTGAAGCAGAAGGTGCTGTAGAAAAAACAGTTGCCAAAGCAAAAGAAGTTGTTGAAGATGCTAAAGGTGCTGTAGAAGGTGCCGTTGAAGGTCTTAAAAACTCATTTAAGAAAGAAGACTAAAAAATCAAGGGAAAACTTCCCTTGATTTTTTGATTTTATAGGTAACGTTCTGCGACAGCTGCGTCACCAGGGTAGGATTCTTTCACTCCATTGACGATTTGGTAGCAATCAGCACCCTTACCCGCAATAATCACGGCATCGAGTTCTTGTTCAGTGATGGCCATAGCCGTCTTGATGGCTTGTTCGCGATCGGCAATCTTTTCAACAGGATGGCTGATATAGCTACTGATCTCATCTGCAATCGCCATAGGGTCTTCATAGTTGGGGTCATCCGCGGTGAGAAAGACTTGAATCTCAGGATGTTGATTAAGGAGGAGGCCAAAGTCCTTGCGTCGACTTTCTCCTTTATTGCCTGTCGAACCGAGAACCAGAGCAATTTTTCCAGTTTGATGAGTTTCTACAACAGAGATCAGTTTTTTCAGACTATCACCATTGTGGGCGTAGTCGATGAAGACCTTGGCTCCATTTTTCTGTGTGAGGACTTCCATACGTCCAGGGACGCGGGTTGCAGCGATTCCTTTTTTGATGTCCTCCAGACTGGCACCTAGACGAAGACAGGCAAGTCCTGCAGCGACTGCATTTTCTTGGTTGAAGTGACCGATAAGTTGGATATCATAATCACCAGCGAGTTTACCTGTAGCTGAAAAGCTAAAGGCTTTGGAGTTTTCGATTTGGTTGCTTGACTGGCTACCATAGAAGTCATGTTCTTGATCTTCTACTTGTTCTTTCAATACAGAAAAGTGGTCCATGTCGCTATTAATGACAACTGCTCGGCTATTTTTCATCAAGAGACGTTTGTGATAGAAGTAGTCTTCAAAGCTAGGATGCTCAATCGGACCGATATGGTCAGGAGTGATGTTAAGAAAGACACCTACATCAAAGGTCAGACCATAGACTCGATGAACAAGATAGGCTTGGCTAGAGACTTCCATTACAAGATGGGTTCGACCATTCTTAACAGCCTGAGCCATCATGTCGAAGAGATCGATATTTTCGGGTGTTGAGAAGGAAGATTTAAAGAAGGTCTCGCCATCCAGAGTTGTGTTCATAGTTGACAAGAGAGCTGTTGGGTAGCGTTGAGATAGGATGTGGTAAGCAAAGTACGCAGCTGTCGTCTTTCCTTTTGTCCCTGTGAAAGCGAGAATTTTGAGTTTCTCTTGTGGATTACCATAGAATTCCATAGCAATCAAACTCATGGCTTTTTTGATATCGTTCACAATGATGACGGGGATACCGACTTCGTAGTCCTTTTCTGCGACATACCAAGCTAAGCCTTGAGTTATAGCGGATAGGAGGTATTCTTTTTTAAAGGCAGCACCTTTGGCAAAAAAAAGAGTCCCTTCTTTTACTTTTCGGCTGTCGTAACTGATGCTGTCAAAAACAACTTCACTGTAGTTGTAGTGGTAATGTCCTTGGTCAATAATCTCGCGAAAAAGGCCATCTTTCTTTAAAATATCTAATACGGTTTCAATCTTAATCATACTTTCTATTATAAACTTCAAGCCCGAATTTTACAAGTAACAAGGAAAAGTTTATAATGGAAGATAAGGAACTTTTCCTAGTTATCAAAATTGAATGAGGAAGCTATGTCTAACGAAAACAATCACCAGCAAGCCCAGATGTTGCGAGGGACTGCTTGGCTAACAGCTAGTAACTTTATTAGTCGCCTCCTTGGTGCTATCTACATTATTCCCTGGTATATCTGGATGGGGACCTATGCTGCTAAGGCAAATGGACTCTTTACCATGGGCTACAATATTTACGCCTGGTTCTTGCTGATTTCGACAGCGGGTATCCCAGTTGCGGTCGCCAAACAAGTGGCTAAGTACAATACCATGCGAGAAGAAGAGCACATCTTTGCTTTGATTCGGAGTTTCCTAGGCTTTATGACGGGCTTGGGCTTAGTCTTTGCCTTGGTCTTGTATCTCTTTTCTCCATGGTTAGCAGATTTGTCAGGTGTGGGGAAAGACCTGATTCCCATCATGCAGAGTTTGGCTTGGGCGGTCTTGATTTTCCCATCTATGAGTGTCATCCGGGGCTTCTTCCAAGGGATGAACAATCTGAAACCCTATGCTATGAGTCAAATCGCTGAGCAGGTGATCCGTGTTATCTGGATGTTGATGGCAACCTTCTTCATTATGAAGATGGGTTCTGGTGACTACCTATCAGCCGTTACCCAATCGACCTTTGCGGCCTTTGTGGGGATGGTGGCAAGTTTTGCAGTTTTGATCTACTTCCTTGCCCAAGAAGGTTTGCTCAAAAGAGTCTTTGAAACACGGGATAAGATCAATAGTAAGCGACTCTTAGTCGATACTATCAAGGAAGCCATTCCCTTTATCCTAACAGGATCAGCCATTCAGCTCTTCCAGATTTTAGACCAAATGACCTTTATCAATAGTATGAAGTGGTTTACCAACTATAGCAATGAAGACTTGGTTGTCATGTTTTCTTATTTTTCTGCCAATCCGAATAAAATTACCATGATTTTAATCTCTGTGGGAGTTTCCATTGGGAGTGTTGGCTTGCCGCTGTTGACGGAAAACTATGTAAAAGGCGACTTGCAGGCGGCGGCTCGCCTAGTCCAAGATAGCCTCACCATGCTCTTCTTATTTCTACTGCCGGCAACGGTTGGAGTGGTCATGGTAGGGGAGCCTCTTTATACAGTCTTTTACGGTAAGCCAGATAGTCTGGCCATGGGCTTATTTGTCTTTGCAGTTTTGCAGTCTACTATCCTAGGCTTGTATATGGTCTTGTCTCCCATGCTTCAGGCCATGTTCCGCAACCGCAAGGCAGTTCTTTACTTTATCTATGGTTCCATTGCTAAGATCGTCTTGCAATTGCCAACCATTGCTATTTTCCACAGTTACGGTCCCTTGATTTCAACGACTATCGGCTTGATTATTCCAAATGTCTTGATGTACCGAGACATCTGTCAGGTAACGGGAGCTCGTCGAAAGATTATATTGAAGCGAACCATTTTGATTACCATCTTGACCCTCGTCATGTTTATCCTAGTTGGCTTCTTGCAGTGGATAATCGGTTTTATCTTCCAACCAAGTGGACGTTTCTGGAGTTTCCTTTATGTGGCCCTCATCGGAGGGCTTGGAGGAGGTCTTTATGGTTTGATGAGCCTACGGACACGACTCTTAGACAAGATAATCGGCAAAGCTCAAGCAGACCGACTACGTACACGATTGAAAATATCGTAAAAAGATTTATAAATAAAAGTAATGAATTTAACCTTTCTTTAATAGAAAGGTTTTTATACTACATTTTTCTTAAAAAAAAAGAACTTTTTCTAAAATCAAGAGCAAAAAATATGCTTTTTTAAGTTTTTCTTCAGAAATCACTTGACTAAATAAAACCAAAGCTGTATAATAAGACAAAACTTTTAAACAGGAGGTTCTGGAAATGAAAAAGTCTAAGGCCAAGTATCTGACACTTGCAAGTGTCGTGTTAAGCGCAGGTATCTTACTGAGCGCATGTGGAAATTCAAGTAGCGCTACTAAAACATATAACTATGTTTATTCGAGCGATCCATCTAGTTTGAACTATCTTGCTGAAAACCGTGCAACAACCAATGACATCGTGACCAATTTGGTGGATGGGTTGATGGAAAATGACCAATACGGTAACTATGTTCCATCATTGGCAGAGGATTGGACTGTTTCCCAGGACGGTTTGACCTATACTTACAAATTGCGTAAGGATGCAAAATGGTATACTTATGAGGGTGAAGAATACGCCCCTGTAACGGCCCAAGACTTTGTGACAGGTTTGAAATATGCTGCTGATAAAAAATCCGAAGCCTTGTACCTTGTTCAAGACTCTGTAGCAGGTTTGGATGACTATATCAACGGGAAAACAACTGACTTTTCAACTGTCGGTGTTAAGGCGATTGACGACCAAACAGTTCAGTACACTTTGACACGTCCAGAATCTTATTGGAATTCTAAAACAACTTCAACCATTCTCTTCCCTGTCAATGCAGATTTCTTAAAATCAAAAGGGGATGACTTTGGTAAGGTAGACCCTTCTAGTATTTTGTACAATGGACCTTTCTTGATGAAATCGTTTGTTTCAAAATCTGTTATCGAATTCAAGAAAAATCCCAACTACTGGGATGAAAAAAATGTCTTTGTGGATGATGTGAAATTGGCCTATTATGATGGTAGTGACCAAGATGCACTAGCACGTAACTTTGTAGAAGGAGTCTATAGCTACGCGCGTCTCTATCCAAATAGCTCAAGCTTTGAAGGCATTAAAGAGAAGAACAAGGATAACATCATCTATAGTATGCAAAATGCAACTTCTTATTACTTGAACTTCAACTTGGACAGAAAATCTTATAACTTCACTTCTAAATCCTCAGATATCGAAAAGAAATCAACCCAAGAAGCAGTTCTGAATAAAAACTTCCGTCAAGCCTTCAACTATGCTTATAACCGTACAGCCTATGGAGCACAATCTCAAGGGGAGGACGGAGCAACAAAGATTATTCGTAACTTGGTTGTACCTCCAACATTTGTAAGTATCAACGGAAAAGACTTTGGCGATGTTGTTTCAGAAAAGATGGTCAACTATGGCCAAGAATGGCAAGGAATCAACTTTGCAGATGCGCAAGATCCATACTACAATCCTGACAAGGCTAAAGCTAAATTTGCAGAAGCTAAGAAAGAATTGGAAGCTAAGGGTGTGCAATTCCCAATCCACTTGGACGTATCAGTCGACCAATCAGCTAAAAAAGGTGTACTTGAAGCAAGCTCTTTGAAACAATCCATCGAATCTGTTCTAGGAGCTGAGAATGTGGTTATCGATATCCAACAATTATCAACAGATGACTTTGACAACTCTAGCTACCTAGCTCAAACCGCAGCTCAAAAAGACTTTGATATCTATAATGGCGGTTGGAGTGCTGACTACTTGGATCCATCAAGCTATCTTGATATCCTAAATGTCAATAACGGTGGTATGTTGCAAAACCTTGGTCTAGAACCAGGTGAGGTAAATGACAAGGCTAAGGCAGTTGGTCTGGATACTTACACTCAAATGTTAGAAGAAGCGAACAAGGAGCAAGATCCAGCAAAACGTTATGAAAAATATGCTGAAATTCAAGCTTGGCTCGTTGATAGCGCCCTTGCTATTCCAAACGTTTCTCAGGGTGGAACACCGACCTTGAGAAAGACAGTTCCATTCTCATCACCATTCTCACAAGCTGGAAATAAGGGTGTCGAATCATACAAGTACCTCAAGTTGCAAGATAAGACTGTAACGGCTGATGAGTATGAGAAAGCGAAAGAAAAATGGCTAAAAGAAAAAGAAGAATCAAATAAAAAAGCCCAAGAAGAACTGGCAAAACACGTTAAATAACCAGTCTATTCAACAGGAAAAACGATAGTTTCTCAAGGAACTATCGTTTTTATATAGTTTGAAACTATAGCTAGCTCTTGAAAACAAGAAAATAAGTTAGTGAAAATAAGTGGTACAATAGTTACTATAGATTTGGAGGTATTGTATGAGCAAAGAACTACACATCAACACAATTTTGGCCCAGGCTGGGATCAAGTCGGATAAGGCGACAGGTGCCTTGGTGACACCGCTTCATTTTTCAACCACTTATCAGCATCCAGAGTTTGGCCAGTCTACTGGATTTGACTATACCCGTACTAAAAACCCAACTCGTAGTAAGGCGGAGGAGGTTTTGGCGGCTATTGAATCAGCGGACTATGCCCTAGCAACGAGCTCAGGTATGGCTGCGATTGTACTGGCCTTTAGTGTCTTTCCAGTAGGAAGTAAAGTCTTGGCAGTGCGAGACCTTTATGGTGGTTCTTTCCGTTGGTTCAACCAAGTGGAGCAGGAAGGTCGTTTCCATTTTACCTATGCCAATACTGAAGCAGAGTTGATTACTGAGCTGGAAAATGATGTGGATGTTCTCTATATCGAAACGCCAACCAATCCCTTGATGTTGGAATTTGATATTGCCAAACTAGCCAAACTAGCTCATGCCAAGGGTGCCAAGGTAGTGGTGGACAATACCTTCTACAGTCCGATTTACCAACGTCCGATTGAAGATGGTGCGGATATCGTTCTTCATTCTGCCACCAAGTACTTAGCAGGGCACAATGATGTTTTAGCTGGGGTGGTTGTGACTAATAGTTTAGAACTATATGAACAACTGTTCTACAATCTCAATACGACTGGTGCGGTCTTGTCACCATTTGATAGTTATCAGTTGATTCGTGGTCTTAAAACTCTACCTCTTCGTATGGAGCGTTCTACAGCCAATGCCCAAGAAGTGGTTGCCTTTTTGAAGGATTCACCTGCTGTCAAGGAAGTGCTCTATACTGGACGTGGGGGTATGATTTCCTTTAAAGTAGTGGATGAAAAACGTATTCCTCATATTTTAAATAGCCTCAAGGTCTTCTCATTTGCAGAAAGTTTGGGTGGGGTAGAGAGTCTGATCACCTATCCGACGACGCAAACCCATGCGGATATTCCGGCAGAAGTGCGCCATTCCTATGGCTTAACAGATGACCTCTTGCGTTTATCCATTGGGATTGAAGATGCTAGAGATTTGATTGCGGACTTGCGCCAAGCTTTGGAAGGATAAGATAGATATGGGAAAATATGATTTTACAAGCCTGCCCAATCGTTTTAGGCATCATACCTATAAATGGAAAGAAGCGGAAGCTGATCGAGAAGTTCTACCAGCTTGGATAGCAGATATGGACTTTGTGGTTTTGCCTGAGGTTCGACAAGCTGTACAAGCCTACGCAGATCAGTTGGTCTATGGCTATACCTATGCCAGTGATGCTTTGATTGAGTCGGTTCAGGACTGGGAAGTCAGTCAACACGGGTATCACTTTGACAAGGATGCCCTCGTCTTTATAGAGGGAGTGGTACCAGCTATTTCAACAGCTATTCAATCCTTTACAAAAGAAGGAGAGGCTGTTCTGATTAACACACCGGTCTATCCACCTTTTGCCCGCAGTGTCAAACTCAACAATCGCAGATTGATTACCAATTCTTTGGTGGAAAAGGATGGGCTGTTTGAGATTGACTTTGACCAGTTGGAGAAGGAATTGGTGGAAGAGGATGTGAAACTTTATATCCTTTGCAATCCCCACAATCCTGGTGGACGTGTTTGGGAAAAGGAAGTGTTAGAAAAGATTGGTCATCTCTGCCAAAAACACGGTGTTTTGTTGGTTTCAGATGAGATTCACCAAGATTTGGCTCTCTTTGGTCACAAACACCAGTCATTCAACACCATTGATCCCGCTTTTAAAGACTTTGCCCTTATCTTGAGTAGTGCCACTAAGACCTTTAATATTGCTGGGACGAAAAATTCCTATGCAGTTATTGAAAATCCAAAGCTTCGTGTTGCTTTCCAAAAACGCCAGTTGGCCAATAATCAACATGAAATCTCAGGCTTGGGTTATTTGGCGACAGAAGCTGCCTACCGTTATGGTAAGGACTGGTTAGGAGAACTAAAAGAAGTTATCGAGGACCACATTAACTATGTAGTGGATGTTTTGGGCAACGAAACCAAGATTAAGGTCATGAAACCGCAAGGTACCTACTTGATTTGGCTTGATTTTTCAGCCTATGACCTAACGGATGACCGCTTGCAAGAGCTTTTGAAGAATGAAGCCAAGGTTATCTTGAATCGAGGTTTGGACTTTGGAGAGGAGGGAACTCTTCATGCCCGCCTCAATGTGGCTATGCCGAAGTCAGTACTGGAAGAAGTTTGCCAACGCATCGTGACCACTTTTGCTACACTTTAAAAATCCAGCCTTCTAGGAGAAAGTCTTCCTAGAAGGCTATTTTCATAGGGGAAAATGTGGTATAATGAAAAGATAAGATAAAGGGGTAACTATGGCTAAATTGATTCCGGGGAAGTTGCGCATGGAGGGTGTTACACTCTATGAAACAGGCAACATTGAGATTATCAAGGAAAAAGGGAATCGCCTCTATACTCGTGTGGCGGGAGAAGACTTGCGCTACAGTTTAGAGGATGATCTGGTTTTTTGTGCTTGCGATTTTTTCCAAAAAAGAGGTTACTGTGTTCACCTCGCAGCGCTCGAGCATTATCTGAAGAACGACGAAGAAGGCCAGGTGATTTTACAAGCCATAGAAAAAGGACATGAAGAGCAAGAAGAGGTCGAAACCAAGGTTAGTTTTGGCGGTAGTTTTTTGGAGAGTATCCAACCTCAGAAGCGAGAGAAAATCTACACTTTGTCGGCTCTAGGTCAGGTGGAAGCTGGGACCAATCGCTTCCTTTGGACACTCCGAATCGGTTTAGTTGATAGCCAAAAATATTATGTCATTCGTGACATCCCTCTCTTTTTGAAGGTCTTGGTCCATCGAAAGCCATATATGATTGGGAAACACTATGAAAATGACTTGTCTTGGGATGCTTTTGATACAGCTAGTCAAGAAGTTCTTACTTTTTTATGTGGCTTGATTGAGGAGGGACTGAGTCAAGAGCTCTTTTTCCCCAATCAAGGTCGTCACCTCTTTTTCCCTCTGACCTTTTTTGAGCAGGGAGTGGAGTTGATGATGAACTTGGAGGATTTTCATTTTGAACACCAGATTACTAGTTATGAAAATCTTCTCTTTCATGATTTAGATCCCGATGCGAAACTGTTCTCTTTTTCCGTGCAGGAGTATCCCGATTATTTTGAGATGGAAATTTCTGAGACTGAGCGAGTCAACGTATTCTATGGGGGAGCGGTTCTCTTTCGTAAGGGGAATCTTTATCTCTTAAATCCTAAACAAATCAGCCTACTAAAGGAAATCAAGGAGCTTCCTCAGGAGGAAAGAGGGAGGAAATGCCTCAAGTTTGACAACAGTGATCGCGACCGTCTGGCCGCCTGTCTTCCTTTGTTTGGACAGCTAGGAACAGTGTCTGCCCCCGAGCGCTTGCAAATCAGACCCTTTTCACCAATCTTTTACTTTGATAGGGAGGATGACGGCCGCATCCGCTTGAATATTCAGTTTGACTATGGAGAGGTTAAGGTGACTAGTTGCCAACAGCTGGAACAATTACCATTTTCAAGCGATGCTGTCTTGGAAAATCAGCTATTTCAAGTCTGTTTAGGGGCTGGTTTTGAGGCTGATTTTCAGTCTTGGAGACAGGCTTTGAAGCCAGAGGCAGTTTATTCTTTCTTTCACCATACGATTCCAGCTTTTGAGAAGTTGGGTCAGGTCTTCTTATCTGATGAGATGAATCAGCTCTACAGCGTCCAAGCTCCTCAGGTTCAGATTGAGTCCAAGGGAGGATTGTTGGAAATCCAATTTGATTTCCAAGGGATTGCCCAAGAAGAGATTGATCAAGCTCTTAAAGCCCTGACCAGCAATCAGGATTTCTATATCAGTTCTTCTGACCAAGTATACTTTTTTGATGAGGAAACCAAGCAGATTCGTCAAAATTTGCAGGAACTGGGGGTTGAGCTAAAAGATGGTTCTTTCAAAGCGCGAAAATCTCTGGCTTATAGCCTTTCTCAGCTTTTTGAAGGTCGAGATCGGATCTCCTTCTCGGAAGAATTTCAGCATTTAGCTCATGATTTGACCCATCCAGAGGATTTTCCTTTGGGAGATATACGGGTGCAGGCGAGTTTGAGAGACTATCAGGAAAAGGGAGTCCGTTGGCTCCAGATGCTTCACCACTATGGCTTTGGTGGCATCCTAGCCGATGATATGGGACTGGGAAAAACACTGCAAACCATTGCTTTTTTGACTAGTCAGGTGACAGAAGACAGTCGGGTCTTGATTCTAGCGCCGTCAGGTTTAATCTACAATTGGGCAGATGAATTCAGGAAATTTGCTCCACAGTTGGATTTGGCTGTCGTTCATGGTTTGAAAGCGAATCGAGAAGCGATTCTTTCTGAAAATCACCAAATCTATGTGACTAGCTATGCCACCTTTCGCCAAGACAGCGAGCTTTATCAAGAGATGGCTTTTGATTTTCTCTTCTTAGATGAAGCCCAGGTCATGAAAAATGCCCAAACCAAGATTGCTCAGAGTTTGCGCCAGTTTGTGGTGCCGGCAGTTTTTGCTTTGTCAGGTACGCCTATCGAAAACCATTTAGGAGAGTTGTGGTCTATCTTCCAAATTGTGCTACCGGGGCTCTTACCAAGTAAAAAGGAGTTTATGAAATTACCGGCTGACCGAGTCGCGCAGTTTATCAAGCCCTTCGTCATGAGGCGTAAGAAAGAAGAAGTTCTTACAGAACTACCTGACCTGATCGAAGTCGTCTATAAAAATGAACTGGAAGACCAGCAGAAGGCCATCTATCTAGCCCAGTTGCAACAGATGCGAGACCGCCTAGCGCAAGTGACAGATCAAGAATTCCAAAGAAGTCGGGTAGAAATCTTATCTGGTCTCATGCGATTGCGACAGATTTGCGATACGCCAGCCCTCTTCATGGACGATTACCAGGGAGCCAGTGGTAAATTGGATAGTCTCCGAGATTTATTGCTACAAGTGGCTGATGGTGGGCATCGGGTCTTAATTTTCTCCCAGTTCAAAGGAATGTTGGAAAAAATCGAGCAAGAACTCCCAGACTTGGGCTTGACTTCCTTCAAAATCACAGGTTCAACTCCTGCTCATGACAGACAAGAGATGACCAAGGCCTTTAACCAAGGGGAAAGAGATGCCTTTCTCATCTCCCTTAAGGCGGGTGGTGTTGGTCTCAATCTAACGGGAGCTGATACGGTTATTTTGGTTGACCTTTGGTGGAATCCCGCTGTCGAAGCCCAGGCTATCGGACGTGCCCATCGTATGGGACAGGAGCAGAAGGTAGAGGTTTATCGCTTAATTACAAAAGGAACCATTGAAGAGAAAATCCAAGAACTTCAAGAACAAAAGAAACATTTGGTTTCCCAAGTTTTAGATGGTACGGAGTCGCGTGCGAGTCTCAGCCTGGCAGAAATTCGTGAAATTTTGGGAATTTCTGAAGCCAGCACTTGAAAAATCAAGACAATACGCTATAATGAAGTGTTGAAAGGAAATACAAAATGAAACAAGATCGATTTCCATTGGTGTCAGATGATGAGATCATGCTGACCAAAATGCCAGTCATGGACTTGTACGATGAGTCAGACTTTATTAGCAATATCAAAGGTGATTACCGCGATAAGAACTATTTGGAATGGTCTCCTATCAATGAGGAAGAAACCGTAGTTTCTCCAGTGGTTAATAAGGAATCAAAGCCAAGCCCAGAACCTAAAAAAGTTGAAAAGACCTATGCTGAATTGGCTCGAGAAGAGGCGCGTGCGGACTTGAAAAAGAAACGTTCAGCCAAGTATTTGACTCAGGATGTTAGTCATACCAGACGACACAATGGTTCAACACTTGTTCGTCAAGGAAACCAACCAACAGCACCATTTCAAAAGGAAAATCCAGGTGAGTTTGCCAAATTTAGTAAAAACTTGAGCCAGTCTCACTATATCTTAGCTGAGAATGTTGGCCAAGTGGCGAATCCAACTCCGAAAACCCAAACGGAAAAAGCCAAAAAGAACAACTACGATTTTCTAAAGAAGAGTCAAATCTATAATAAAAAGAATAAGCAAACGGAACAGGAACGTCAGGTTGCCCAAGAGTTGAATCTGACAAGAATTACTGAGTAGGGGAGAAAAGTATGTCAAAAACATATCATTTTATTGGAATCAAGGGATCAGGGATGAGTGCCCTAGCCTTGATGTTGCACCAAATGGGACACAAGGTTCAAGGTTCAGACGTTGAAAAATATTACTTTACTCAACGTGGACTAGAGCAGGCAGGGATTGCCATTCTTCCTTTTGATGAAAAGAACCTACAATGTGATGTGGAGATTATCGCGGGGAATGCCTTCCGTCCAGATAACAACGTTGAAATCGCCTATGCAGATCAAAATGGTATCAGCTACAAACGTTACCATGAATTCCTAGGTAGCTTTATGCGCGACTTTGTCAGCATGGGAGTAGCAGGAGCTCATGGAAAAACTTCAACAACAGGTATGCTGTCACACGTCTTGTCTCACATCACAGACACCAGCTTCTTGATTGGTGACGGGACAGGTCGTGGTTCAGCTAATGCTAAATATTTTGTCTTTGAATCAGACGAATATGAGCGTCACTTCATGCCTTACCACCCAGAATACTCTATCATCACCAACATCGACTTTGACCATCCAGACTACTTTACAAGTCTAGAGGACGTTTTCAATGCCTTTAACGACTATGCTAAACAAATTACCAAAGGTTTGTTTGTATACGGTGAGGATGCTGAGTTGCGTAAGATCACAGCCAATGCGCCAATCTATTACTATGGCTTTGAAGCTGAGGACAATGACTTTGTAGCTAGTGATCTCCTTCGTTCTACGACTGGATCAACATTCACCGTTCACTTCCGTGGTCAAGAATTGGGTCAATTCCACATTCCAACCTTTGGTCGTCACAATATCATGAATGCGACAGCTGTTATTGGTTTACTTTATACAGCAGGGTTTGACTTGAACTTGGTCCGTGAACACTTGAAAACTTTTGCAGGTGTTAAGCGTCGTTTCACTGAAAAAATAGTCAATGATACAGTAATCATTGATGACTTTGCCCACCATCCAACAGAAATTATTGCAACCTTGGATGCTGCTCGTCAGAAATATCCAAGCAAGGAAATCGTGGCAGTCTTCCAACCGCATACCTTTACAAGAACCATTGCCTTGTTGGACGAATTTGCCCATGCATTGAATCAAGCAGACGCCGTCTATCTAGCGCAAATCTATGGATCAGCTCGTGAAGTGGACCATGGTGATGTCAAGGTAGAAGACCTAGCTAATAAAATCAACAAGAAACATCAGGTTATCACTGTTGAAAATGTTTCTCCACTCCTAGACCATGACAATGCTGTTTACGTCTTTATGGGTGCAGGAGACATCCAAACCTATGAATATTCATTTGAACGTCTCTTGTCTAACTTGACAAGCAACGTCCAATAAGGAAAACAGATGGAAATTCCAATCACTATAAGGCAAGCTACCTTATCAGATTTAGAAGAAATGTTGGCGATTGAAGAAGCCAATCCTTCGTTAGAAGAGGCACTTAGCCGCCAATCCTTAGAAGAGAGTATCCGCAAGACTGCGGGTACCTTTCTTGTAGCTGGGAATGAAAATCAGCTCCTAGGCTATGTTTTAGGAGAAGCTCAGTCTATTCATCCCAAATGGATAGAAGTAAAATCATTGACCATTCATCCTGACCATTGGGGACAAGGGCTGGGAACTCTTCTTCTTGCAGCCTTGAAACAGGTGACAGTCGAACTAGATTATCAAGGTATTCTTTTGCAGAGTCCTGATGAGCTACTATCTTATTTTGAAATGAATGGCTTTGTTGAAGAAGAAGTGACAGATAGTCATTATGGCAGTGGTTCTGAATGGTATCTGATTTGGGAAAATCCCTTTTATCAGGAGGAAATATGAAAATCAGACAAGCAAGATTTTCGGATTTAGATCGGATTATAGAGATAGAGCTAGAGAATTTCTCCCTTGAAGAAGCTATTCCTCGTTCCGTCTTTGAGGCCCATTTGCAGGAAATTCAGACCAGTTTTCTGGTAGCTGAAAAAGAGGAGCGTATTCTTGGTTATATCGAAGGTCCAGTCGTCCCACACCGCCATCTACATGATCAGTCCTTTACAGAAGAAATAAAAGACTATAGCTATCAACCTGGAGGTTATATTTCTGTGACTTGCCTATCTATTGCCAAGGAAGCACAAGCTTTGGGGGTAGGGAAAAGACTATTAAAGGCTCTGAAAGAAGTCGCTTTAGAACATGAGCGAGAGGGCATTAACCTGACCTGTCATGACTACCTTATCTCCTATTACGAAAAACATGGCTTTGTTAATGAAGGAATATCCCAGTCAAGCTTTGCTGGGGAAACATGGTATGATATGGTCTGGCAGCCTGAAAATAAAGAAAACTAGCTAGGGAATGCCTTAGTTGGTTGCTTTTCTGCGACTTTTAAGATATAATATTATGGATTGTCAACAAGGAGGTAATGCTTTTGACTGAAACATCAAGAGAAGAAGAAAAATTAAGCTTTAAAGAGCAGATTCTACGTGATTTAGAAAGAGTAAAAGAACAAGATAGAAGAGAGAAAGAAGTAGAGATTCCAAATCTGACGGCTTCATCATCTCCAGCTAGTTCAGTAACTCCTTCAGATCTTGAACCAGAAACATCAACAGAAGAGTTGATGGCTGATTCCCTGTCTGTTGTCGATAAAATTCTAAAGAATGCACCAAGTGTTCCTCCACTTTCAAGTGCTAGAACTGATGAAACGGATGGACAAGAAGAGAAAGAGATTAGACAGCCAATCATTGACAAGATTGAAGTTGTAGAATCTGAAGAACCTCTAGTAGAGCCGATTCATCTGGTTGAAGAACCTGTAGTGGAACCTGTTCAACCTAAGGTAGAACCAGTTGAGCTTAAACCCGAAGAAAAAGAATTTAACGATACTCCGACTAAGGTTGCCGTAACCTATAAAACAGAAGACAAGAAAGAGGAAATCACCCCAGGAATGCCTGAAAGAGTAGAGCCTGTTTCTACAGAAGCTAGCAGTGGATTAGCTGATGCTCTACGTCGTAGTCGTCGTCAAGGTGCAACATCAACTAAGAAAAAGAAAAAATCAAAAGCCAAAGGTTGCCTAGTAACAGTTCTAGTTCTCCTAGTACTCGTTGCAGTTGGTGGTTACTTTGGTTATGGTTACGTGCAAGATTCCTTGAAACCTGTTGATGCGAGCTCTAAGGATTACGTAACGGTTCAAATCCCAGACGGAGCAAACGTTCAAGAAATTGGAAGCACTTTGGAAAAATCTGGTTTGGTTAAACATGGACTGATCTTTAGCCTTTATGCTAAATACTATAGTCATGCCAACTTGAAGTCAGGTTATTATAACTTGAAGAAGAGTATGAGTACGGATGAGTTGATTCAAGAATTGCAAAAAGGTGGGACTCCTGAAGCTCAGGCACCTGTTCTTGCAAACTTGACAATTCCAGAAGGCTATACATTAGAGCAAATCGCTCAAACAGTAGGACAACTTCAAGGTGAATTTAAAGAACCTCTTACTGCGGATGCTTTCTTGGCAAAAGCTCAAGATGAGACCTTTATCTCACAATTAGTAGCCAAGTATCCAAACCTACTTGGAAGTCTTCCAACAAAAGACAGTGGCGTTCGTTATCGTCTTGAAGGCTACCTTTTCCCAGCAACCTATACGATCAAAGACAGCACAACTGTTGAAAGTTTGATTGATGAGATGGTAGCTGCTATGGATAAGGCTATGTCACCATATTACGCTACGATCAAAGAAAAGAATCTGACAGTTAATGAATTGCTCAGCATTGCTTCTCTTGTCGAAAAAGAAGGTGCTAAGACCGAGGACCGGAAGAAAATCGCAGGTGTCTTCTATAACCGCTTGAATGCTGGTATGCCACTTCAAAGTAATATCGCTATCCTATATGCTCAAGGAAAACTTGGTCAAAAGATTAGTTTAGCAGATGACGCTGGAATTGATACAACGATTGATTCACCATACAATGTTTACACACACCTTGGCCTCATGCCTGGACCGGTTGATAGCCCAAGTTCGGATGCGATTGAAGCAAGTGTAAACCAGACAAAGAGTGAGTACTTGTACTTTGTAGCCAATGTAGAAGATGGTAAAGTATACTTTGCAACAACAAAAGAAGAACATGATCAAAACGTTGCAGAGCATATCAATAGCAAGTTACCTCAAGCAAGTAGTTCAAACTAAAATTATGTGGTTTTCCACATAATTTTGTTTTAAAAAAGTAAATAGAAAAGAAAGTTAAAAAAATGGCAGAAAAAATTTACCCAATGACCCTTGAAGAAAAGGAAAAACTAGAAAAAGAATTAGAGGAGTTGAAACTCGTCCGTCGTCCCGAAGTCGTAGAGCGTATCAAGATTGCTCGTTCCTATGGAGACCTTTCAGAAAATAGTGAGTATGAAGCAGCGAAAGATGAACAAGCTTTTGTTGAAGGACAAATTTCAAGTCTAGAAACAAAAATTCGCTATGCTGAAATTGTTAATAGCGATGCGGTTGCCCAAGATGAGGTAGCAATCGGTAAGACAGTAACAATCCAAGAAGTCGGTGAAGATGAAGAAGAGGTCTACATCATCGTCGGTTCTGCAGGTGCAGATGCTTTTGCTGGTAAAGTCTCAAATGAAAGTCCGATTGGCCGTGCTTTGATTGGCAAGAAGACTGGCGATACTGCAACGATTGAAACACCAGTTGGTAGCTATGATGTCAAAATCTTAAAGGTTGAAAAAACAGCCTAAATAGGATGAAAAAGGAGTAGTGAAGGTTTTGCCTTGCTCAACTCCTTTTTGGTTTTTTGGATAAATAGGAGACAATATGAGTTCAAATAAGAAGAAAAACAAAATGGAGCGTGGTTTAACCAATCGCCATGTTCAGGTGATGGCCATTGCGGGAACAATCGGAACTGGACTTTTCCTAGGTGCTGGTCGCTCTATCAGCCTTACAGGACCTTCTATCATTCTGATTTACATGATTACAGGAGCCTTTATGTTTTTGATGATGAGGGCTGTTGGGGAGATGCTGTATCAGGATCCAGAACAGCATACCTTTATCAACTTTATCACCCGTCATTTGGGGAAAGGCTGGGGATATTTCTCAGTTTGGTCTTATTGGTTGTCAGTTGTCTTTATCGGTATGGCAGAAATCACAGCCATCTCTGACTATGTCCGCTTCTGGTTTCCCACATGGCCTAGCTGGATGATTCAGCTTGTCTTTTTAACGATTTTGGCTTTGGTCAATCTGATTGCGGTTAAGCTCTTTGGAGAAGTCGAGTTTTGGTTTGCTATGGTCAAGATTGTGGCGATTTTAGCCATGATCGCCACTGGGGTCTTTATGGTTTTGACAGGCTTTAAGACACCCCATGGTGTTGCAAGTTTGGCAAATATCAGTGACCAATTCTCTCTTTTTCCAAACGGAGTTATGAACTTTGTCATGGCCTTTCAAATGGTATTTTTTGCCTATCTGATGATTGAGTTTATCGGGGTGACAACTTCTGAAACAAAGAACCCTCGTCAGGTCTTGCCCAAAGCTGTTAAGGAAATTCCTCTCAGAATTATCTTTTTCTATGGGGGAGCTCTCATTGCGATTATGGCCATTATTCCTTGGTCTTATCTTAATTCTTCAGATTCTCCATTTGTAACGGTCTTTGAACTGGCGGGGATCAAGTGGGCAGCGGCTCTAATCAACTTTGTTGTATTGACCTCAGCAGCGTCTGCTCTTAACTCAACTCTCTACTCAACAGGGAGACACTTATATCAGATTGCCCATGATTCGCCCAATCGTTTCTTAAAGGCCATTAAGGTCGATACCCTTTCTCGCCACAATGTTCCACAAAATGCCATCATCGCCTCAGCGATCTTGATTGCTCTGGCTGCCTTTATCAATGTGTTGCCAGGTGTTTCAGATGCCTTTGCTTTGATCACCGCATCCTCATCAGGTGTTTACATCGCGATTTATATCTTGATTATGGTGGCCCATCTCAAATACCGCAAGTCACAAGATTTCATGGCTGATGGCTACCTCATGCCTCAGTATCGCTTGCTTAATCCCCTAACCATTCTCTTTTTTGTCTTTGTTTTCGTGACTCTCTTTTTGCAAGAGTCTACCTTCATGGGGGCAGTTGGTTCTGCCATCTGGATCCTTGTTTTTGGGATTTATAGTCAGTGGAAATTTAGAAAATAAATCATGAACTCATCAACTCTGTTTGGTGAGTTTTTCTAGTTTGACAGTCCATCGAAATAAGACTATAATCAAGCTGTGGTAGTTTATTAGGAGGTTTGGATGCACATTAGATTGGAAAATAAGGAGTCGCATAAAGCGCAGGAAATAGGGGATTTGATTCGTGCTTATAATCGTTCCAAAAGAGAAGAGGCTGAGAGCGAGCCACTGAATCTTTATCTCGAAGACGAAAAGGGCAATCTCATGGCGGGCTTAGTAGCTGAGACTTTCGGAAATTGGCTGGAAATCGAATATTTGTTTGTGAAAGAGGAATTACGGGGACAAGGAATCGGTTCGAAACTATTGCAGCGAGCTGAAAGTGAAGCTAAGAAACGAAACTGTCGTTTTGCTTTTGTCAATACTTACCAGTTTCAAGCGCCAGATTTTTATCTAAGCCATGGCTACAAGGAAGTCTTTATTTTGCAAGACTATCCCTACACAGGGAAAAGATACTATTACCAAAAGGATTTGTGACCTAGACTTCTTTCTTTTGGAGAGGAACTTAGCTAAGTATCAAAAAAGAACGAATACTCTTTATCATGTAAGATGGTAGAGAGTTTTTTGTTAATAAAATCTTACAAAATGACATTTATATATTGCATTAAGTTAGATATATGGTATAATGTTTTTAAAAGAAGCGCAACTTTTTAAAAATGTGAAGGAGGACGCTAGTGGCTAAAAATTTAAAATTAAAATTAGCTCGGGTAGAGCGTGATTTAACACAAGGGGATTTGGCAGAGGCTGTGGGTGTTACTAGGCAGACTATAGGCTTGATTGAAGCTGGGAAATACAATCCTAGTCTCTCCCTTTGCCAGTCAATTTGCAGATGCTTAGAAAAAACATTAGATCAATTATTTTGGGAGGAAGAAGATGAAAAATAGATTCTTTTATTATCAATTATTAGATGAAAGAGAAGAACAACTGATTAACAAAGCTGGGACAGAGTCTTTTAATGTGTTTATCGGGCTCATTCTGCTAAGTTATTTGGTTGCTGTATTAGCACCTGCTCTTTTTAATCCTAATATCCTTCTGGTTACCCTTCTTTTAGGAATTTTCTTCTTTTTCAATCGTGCACGACAACTTGGAGTGACCTACTATAGTCGTTTTCATTTTACGATTATAGGGTGTTTGCTGGTAACTCTCGCTATTACGACTCTCTTGATGTTGGAGAATTATCAATTCAATATAGAAATTTATCAGCACAATCCTCTGAACGTTAAATATTTGTCTACTTGGGTCATTACTTATCTGATTTACCTTCCTTGGGTTTTTATCGGCAATCTCGGCCTTAAAAGTTATGGCGAATGGGCTCAAAAAAAGTTTGAGCAAGATATGGATGAACTGGAGACTATGGAATAGCTTGTTAGCTTTTTATCAATCTCGGTAAAATGTGTTATAATAGTACTAATTTATCGGACGGTGTGAAGGTGGTAGAATACGTTCATACCCTTGTAAAGAAGGAAGAAGGAAAACAGATGTATCCAGATGATAGTTTGACATTGCACACGGACTTGTACCAGATCAATATGATGCAAGTTTACTTTGACCAAGGAATTCACAATAAAAAGGCGGTTTTTGAAGTTTATTTCCGCCAGCAACCTTTTAACAACGGTTATGCAGTTTTCGCTGGCTTGGAAAGAATTGTACATTATCTTAAAGACTTGCGTTTTTCAGACAGTGATATCGCCTACTTGGAGTCGCTTGGCTATCATGGGGCGTTCTTAGACTATCTCCGCAATCTCAAGTTGGAGTTGACGGTTCGTTCTGCCCAGGAAGGGGACTTGGTCTTTGCTAATGAGCCGATTGTGCAGGTGGAAGGACCTCTAGCCCAGTGTCAATTGGTCGAAACGGCTCTCTTAAACATCGTTAACTTTCAAACCTTGATAGCGACCAAGGCGGCACGTATTCGTTCGGTCATCGAGGATGAACCCTTGATGGAGTTCGGAACACGTCGTGCGCAAGAAATGGATGCAGCTATCTGGGGAACACGCGCAGCCGTGATTGGTGGCGCTAACGGAACTAGCAATGTGCGAGCAGGGAAGCTCTTTGGTATTCCAGTTCTAGGAACCCACGCCCATGCCTTGGTACAGGTTTATGGAAACGACTATGAAGCCTTCAAGGCTTATGCATCAACCCATCGCGACTGTGTCTTTCTAGTAGATACTTATGATACACTTCGCATCGGTGTGCCAGCTGCCATTCAGGTAGCGCGTGAGTTGGGTGATAAGATTAACTTTAAAGGCGTTCGTATCGACTCAGGGGATATTGCCTACATCTCCAAGAAAGTCCGTCAGCAACTGGACGAGGCTGGATTTACAGAGGCTAAGATTTATGCTTCTAATGACCTTGATGAAAATACTATTCTCAACCTCAAGATGCAAAAGGCTAAGATTGATGTCTGGGGTGTGGGAACCAAGTTGATTACAGCTTATGATCAGCCAGCTCTTGGGGCAGTATATAAGATTGTTGCGATCGAAGATGAGAATGGTCAGATGCGCAATACCATCAAGCTTTCAAGCAATGCTGAAAAAGTATCGACCCCAGGTAAGAAGCAGGTATGGCGGATTACCAGTCGTGAAAAAGGCAAGTCAGAAGGCGACTACATCACCTATGACGGTGTGGATGTTGCCAGCATGACAGAGATCAAAATGTTCCATCCGACCTATACTTACATCAAGAAGACCGTTCGTAATTTTGATGCTGTTCCTCTCTTGGTGGACATCTTCAAAGCAGGGAAATTAGTTTACGATTTGCCTAGTTTGACAGAAATTCAGGCCTATGCTCGCAAGGAATTTGACAAGCTTTGGGATGAGTATAAACGGGTACTTAATCCACAGCACTATCCAGTAGATTTGGCGCGTGATATTTGGCAAGATAAGATGGACTTGATTGACAAGATGCGCAAGGAGGCCCTTGGCGAAGGAGAAGAAGAATGAGTTTGCAAGAGACTATTATCCAGCAACTAGGTGTCAAGCCAGTGATTGACGCCCAGGAAGAAATCCGTCGTTCAATTGACTTCTTAAAGAGATACTTGAAAAAACACCCCTTCCTTAAAACTTTTGTACTAGGGATTTCTGGGGGTCAGGACTCAACCTTGGCAGGGCGCTTAGCACAATTAGCTATGGAAGAAATGCGAGCAGAGACAGGAGATGACAGCTACCAATTTATCGCTGTCCGTCTGCCATACGGAGTGCAAGCTGATGAAGCAGATGCTCAAAAAGCCCTCGCTTTCATCCAGCCAGATGTCAGCTTGGTTGTGAATATCAAGGAATCAGCTGATGCTATGACAGCTGCAGTCGAAGCGACAGGAAGTCCTGTTTCAGATTTTAACAAGGGCAATATTAAAGCTCGTAGTCGTATGATTGCCCAATATGCCCTTGCGGGTGCCCATAGCGGAGCGGTCATTGGAACAGACCATGCTGCGGAAAATATCACAGGCTTTTTTACTAAGTTTGGTGACGGTGGTGCAGATATTCTCCCTCTTTATCGCCTCAATAAACGTCAAGGAAAACAACTCTTGAAGGAACTAGGTGCAGACCCAGCACTTTATGAAAAAATCCCAACAGCAGACCTAGAAGAAGACAAACCTGGACTTGCTGACGAAATAGCCCTTGGAGTCACTTACAATGAAATTGATGACTACCTCGAAGGCAAAACAATCAGCCCAGAAGCCCAAGAAACTATCGAAAATTGGTGGCACAAAGGCCAACACAAACGCCACTTACCAATCACCGTCTTTGATGACTTTTGGGAGTAAAAAGGTCCTGTGGACCTTTTTACCCTGAGCCTAGAAATGAGAAAGCGAAGAAGGTCCGATGGACCTTTTTAGTCCGAGTCTAGAAATGGGAAAACGAGGTAGGTCCGGGGGACCTTTTTACCCCGAGCATGGAAACAAGTAAGCGAGGCAGGTCAAGTGGATCTTCCTCGCTTCTCATCTTGAATAGAGAGTAAGGTAGAGCAATGGAAGTATAGACCTACTCTCAAAGATAGAAAGCGAGGTAACATTATGAAAGCAATCGGTACGCAAATATTGCAGACAGAACGTTTGATCTTGAGAAGATTTGTGGAGAGTGATGCGGAAGCCATGTTTCAAAATTGGGCTTCGTCTGCTGAGAATCTGACCTATGTCACCTGGGATCCTCATCCTGATGTTGAAGTGACTCGGAACTCGATTCGAAATTGGGTTGCATCCTATACCAATCCCAATTATTACAAATGGGCCATTTGTCTCAAAGAGAACCCAGAGCATGTGATAGGAGATATCAGCATCATTGAAATGCACGAGGAAGATTTAAGTTGTGAAATTGGGTATGTTTTAGGAAAAAACTTTTGGGGCCGAGGTATGATGACAGAGGCCTTGAAAGCTGTGTTAGATTTTTGTTTTACTCAAGCAGGCTTTCAAAAAGTCAGAGCTCGTTACGCTAGTCTCAATCTAGCTTCAGGCCGTGTTATGGAAAAAGCGGGAATGTCTTATCTAAAAACCATTGCCAATGGTGTGGAGAGAAAAGACTACGTTGCGGACCTTATTTATTACCAGATAAGTAGGGAGGACAGGTGATTCTCTTTTCTGTTTCTACCAAAGTCAGACCTTGTCTGGCTTTTTTTGTGCCAGATTTCTAAATAAGCTGATTAAATTCCTATTTTTCCCTATCATTGTCCCTGTTTTTTCTGGAGTTTTGGGGATATAATAGACCTATCAAATCAAAGAATGGAGGAAGGCAATGGACAATGTAATCTTTTTTATCAGTGTTTTTCTTGCTGGAATTCTTTCCTTCTTTTCTCCTTGTATTTTACCCTTGTTGCCAGTCTATGCAGGGGTCTTGTTGGATGATAAAGATGGTGTTCAAACTTCTAGGAACAAATTTTCAATCTCACTTGTTAGTTTATTGCGAACTTTGGCCTTTATAGCGGGGATTTCTTTTATCTTTATCTTACTGGGTTATGGAGCTGGTTTTTTAGGCAATTTGCTTTATGCTTCCTGGTTTCAGTATGTGACAGGTGCGATTATCATTCTCTTGGGCTTACACCAGATGGAAGTTTTACATTTGAAGGGGCTCTACAAGGAGAAAAGGCTACAATTAAAGAGACAGGGTCAAAATGCTAATGGCTATAGTCAGGCGTTTTTACTGGGGTTGACCTTTAGTTTTGCTTGGACACCGTGTGTAGGGCCGGTTTTGGGCTCTGTTTTAGCCTTGGCGGCTTCTGGTGGCTCAGGTGCTTGGCAGGGAGCTGGTCTCATGTTGGTTTACACGCTGGGATTGGCACTACCATTTTTGGTTCTAGCTCTCGCCTCCAGCTATGTTTTGAAACATTTCCGAAAACTCCATCCTTATCTCGGGACCCTCAAAAAAGTGGGTGGTTTCCTCATTATCGTGATGGGAATCTTGGTGCTTTTGGGAAATGCTTCCATTTTGACTACATTATTTGAATAGAGAGGAAAAAGAAATGAAAAAATGGCAAACATGTCTCCTTGGAGTAGGCTCAATCTGTTGCTTGGCAGCCTGTTCGGCTAAAAATATGGCAGACGAGTCTACTATGAAGGAGCAAACCAAAACAGAACAAGTTAGTTCACAAACTGCCACTAAGGGTCAGGAAGTCGCTAATTTTGAACTGACAGGTGTAGATGGCAAGACCTATCGTTTATCTGACTACAAGGGCAAGAAAGTTTATCTCAAATTCTGGGCTTCTTGGTGTTCCATCTGTCTAGCCAGCCTTCCAGATACGGATGAAATCGCTAAAGAAGCTGGTGATGACTATGTAGTTTTGACAGTGGTCTCTCCTGGACACAAAGGTGAACAAGCAGAAGCGGACTTTAAGAATTGGTACAAGGGCTTGGATTATAAAAATTTCCCAGTTCTAATTGATCCATCAGGTAAACTCTTGGAAAGTTATGGTGTCCGTTCTTATCCGACTCAAGCCTTTATAGACAAGGAAGGCAAGCTGGTCAAAACGCAACCAGGTTTTATGGATAAGGAAATGATTTTAAAAGAATTGAAAGAAATGGGGTAGAGAAAGGCTATGAATGATAAAGTAAAACTTTTTGTCTTGGCAGGGGTCATTCTCCTAGCCATAACCGGTTTCTATTTTCTATTGATGCGAAATGCAGGGCAGACAGATAGCTCGCAAATTGAGAAAGCATCCGTTAGCCAAGGAGCAAAAACAGTGAAAAAAACAGAAGTGAGTAAAGACGCAGACTTGCACGAAATTTATCTAGCTGGAGGATGTTTCTGGGGAGTGGAGGAATACTTCTCACGCGTGCCTGGAGTGACAGATGCAGTTTCAGGCTATGCAAATGGTAGAGGGGAAACAACCAAGTACGAATTGATTAACCAAACAGGTCATGCGGAGACTGTCCATATCACCTATGATGCCAATCAAATTTCCCTCAAGGAAATTCTGCTTCATTACTTCCGCATCATTAATCCAACCAGCAAAAATAAACAAGGAAATGATGTGGGGACCCAGTATCGTACTGGTGTTTATTACACAGATGATAAGGATTTGGAAGTAATCAACCAAGTCTTTGATGAAGTTGCTAAAAAATATGACCAACCTCTGGCAGTTGAAAAGGAAAATTTGAAGAATTTTGTGGTGGCGGAGGATTATCACCAAGACTACCTCAAGAAAAATCCAAATGGCTACTGTCATATCAATGTTAATCAGGCTGCCTACCCTGTCATTGATGCCAGCAAATATCCTAAACCAAGTGATGAGGAATTGAAAAAGACCTTGTCACCTGAGGAGTACGCAGTTACCCAGAAAAATCAAACAGAACGAGCTTTTTCAAACCGCTATTGGGATAAATTTGAATCCGGTATCTATGTGGATGTGGCAACTGGCGAACCCCTCTTTTCATCAAAGGACAAGTTTGAGTCTGGTTGTGGCTGGCCTAGTTTCACCCAACCAATTAGTCCAGATGTTGCTACCTACAAGGAAGATAAGTCCTACAATATGACACGCATGGAAGTAAGAAGCCGAGTTGGAGATTCTCACCTTGGTCATGTCTTTACGGATGGACCACAGGACAAGGGGGGCTTGCGCTACTGTATCAATAGTCTTTCTATCCGCTTTATTCCCAAAGACCAAATGGCAGAAAAAGGCTATGCCTATTTACTAGATTATGTTGATTAAGAAGTCTTTCCTAAGCAGTTAGAGGAGAATTTTGCTATACTGATACTAGTAAGTGGGAAAGGAGCAGAGCATGACCTACACAATCTTAATCGTAGAAGATGAATATCTGGTAAGACAAGGCTTGAGCAAGCTGGTCAATGTAGCAGCCTACGATATGAAAATCATCGGTCAGGCTGAAAATGGAAGACAGGCTTGGGACTTGATTCAAAAGCAGGTGCCAGACATCATTTTAACTGATATCAATATGCCTCAGCTAAATGGCATCCAGTTGGCCAGTCTGGTACGAGAAACCTATCCTCAGGTGCATCTGGTATTTTTGACGGGTTACGATGATTTTGATTATGCCTTGTCTGCTGTCAAACTCGGTGTAGATGATTACCTGCTCAAACCCTTTTCTCGTCAGGATATTGAGGAAATGTTAGGGAAAATCAAGCAAAAACTAGACAAGGAAGAAAAGGAAGAGCAGTTACAAGATTTATTGACTGATAAGTTTGAGGGAAATATTGCTCAGAAGATCCAGTCTCATCTGGCTAATAGTCAATTTAGTTTAAAGTCTTTAGCCAGTGAATTGGGCTTTAGTTCGACTTATTTGAGTTCCTTGATTAAGAAAGAGTTGGGCCTGCCTTTTCAGGATTATTTGGTGAGAGAGCGTGTCAAACAAGCCAAGCTCTTGCTTTTGACCACAGATTTAAAGATTTATGAGATAGCCGAAAAGGTTGGTTTTGAAGATATGAACTATTTTACTCAACGTTTTAAACAGATTGCAGGTGTGACACCTCGTCAGTTTAAGAAAGGGGAAGGCCGATGAAGCGTTCTTCTCTTTTAGTCAGAATGGTTATTTCCATCTTTCTGGTCTTTCTCATTCTCCTAGCTCTGGTTGGGACTTTCTACTATCAATCGAGTTCATCAGCCATTGAGGCTACTATTGAGGGTAATAGCCAAACGACCATTAGCCAAACTAGCCACTTTATTCAGTCTTATATCAAAAAATTAGAAACCACCTCTACCAGTTTGACCCAGCAGAAGGATGTCCTAGCCTATGCTGAGAATCCTAACCAAGACCAAGTCAAGGGAATCCGAGATCTGTTTTTGACGATCTTAAAGGCAGACCAGGACTTGAAAACGGTGGTACTGGTCACCAAATCCGGTCAGGTTATTTCTACAGATGATAGTGTGCAGATGAAAACTTCCTCAGATATGATGGCTGAGGATTGGTACCAAAAGGCTATTCATCAGGGAGCTAAGCCAGTTTTGACACCAGCTCGTAAATCGGATAGTCAGTGGGTTATTTCTGTCACTCAAGAACTGGTTGATGCAGAGGGGGCCAATCTTGGCGTGCTTCGTTTGGATATTTCCTACGAAACTCTGGAAGCCTATCTCAACCAGCTCCAGTTGGGTCAGCAGGGCTTTGCCTTTATCATCAATGAAAACCATGAATTTGTCTACCATCCTAAACGTACTGTCTATAGCTCAGCGAGTGAAATGGAGGCTATGAAACCCTACATCGAGACGGGGCAGGGCTATACGCTGGATCATCAATCCTACGTCAGTCAGGAACAGATTGCAGGGACTGATTGGACGGTTATAGGCGTGTCTTCGCTGGAGAAGTTAGTCCAGGTTCGGAGTCAACTCATGTGGACCTTGCTTGCTGCTAGTGCCTTATCTCTTCTTGCCTGTCTCTGCTTGGTGTGGTTCAGTCTCAAACGCTGGATTGCCCCTTTGAAGGATCTGAGAGAAACCATGCTGGAAATTGCTTCTGGTACACAAAATCTTCGTGCTAAGGAAGCTGGTGCCTATGAACTGAGAGAAGTGACTCGTCAGTTCAATGCCATGCTGGATCAGATTGATCAGTTGATGGCAGATGTGCGCAGGCAGGAAGAAGCAACCCGGCAGTATGAACTTCAAGCACTGTCGAGTCAGATTAATCCTCATTTCCTCTACAATACTTTGGATACTATCATCTGGATGGCTGAATTTCAGGATAGTCAGCGAGTGGTTCAGGTGACCAAGTCCTTGGCAACCTATTTCCGCTTGGCGCTCAATCAAGGAAAGGATTTGATTTCTCTTTCTGATGAAATCAATCATGTCCGCCAGTACCTCTTTATCCAGAAACAACGCTATGGTGATAAGCTGGAGTATGAGATTGATGAAGAACCTGACTTTGATAATTTAGTCTTGCCTAAACTGGTGTTGCAACCTCTTGTAGAAAACGCTCTTTACCATGGTATTAAGGAGAAGGAAGGTCAGGGTCATATTAAAGTTTCTGTTCAGAGACAGGATACAGGGCTTGTCATCCGCATTGAGGATGATGGTGTTGGTTTCCAAGCTACTAGCGATAGTAGTCAAAGTCAGCTCAAACGTGGAGGAGTTGGCCTTCAAAATGTCAACCAACGACTCAAACTTCATTTTGGAGACAATTACCAGATGAAGATTGATTCTGCACCTTCAAAAGGGACGACGGTTGAAATATACATCAATAAAATTGAAACTAGCTAACTCCCAGTTCACTCTGGGAGTTTTGCTTTTAAAATTCAGAATGATTAGTTGGCCTTGATAAAATCAGTAAAAAAAGATATGATAGAGAGTGACAAAAGAGGTATCAAGTATGAAGGAAAAAGACATTCAAAGAGCAACAAGCCAAATTGTAGAAGATGTAATAGAAAAGGCTAATTTGAAGCAAGGGGCTATCTTTGTTTTGGGCCTTTCTTCTAGTGAGGTGATAGGTGGTCAGATTGGCAAGGAATCCAGCCAAGAAATTGGTGAAATCATCGTGAAGACCATCCTAGTTATCCTAGAGGGAAAAGGGATTCATCTAGCTGTTCAAGGTTGTGAACATGTCAATCGAGCCCTCGTCGTTGAACGTCAGGTGGCAGAGCGGTTTGGTCTTGAAATCGTCAGTGTCCTTCCTACACTTCATGCAGGAGGTTCGGGTCAGTTGGCAGCCTTCAAGTTTATGCGGGATCCAGTTGAGGTTGAATTTATCAAGGCCCATGCTGGATTGGATATCGGAGATACTGCGATTGGCATGCATGTTAAGCATGTTCAGGTTCCGATTCGCCCTCTTTTGAGAGAAATTGGGCATGCCCATGTAACGGCTCTAGCTAGTCGTCCAAAATTAATTGGAGGTGCGCGTGCGCAGTATCCACAAGATTCTATCAGAAAGTCATGAGAATGAAAAAGACAAAACAACAACTAGAAAAAATTACCAAATATTCGATTCGTAAGCTCACTGTTGGGGTAGGTCCTGTAGCTATCGGGGCCTTCCTTTTTGGTGCCAGTACCCTTTTAGTAGATAAGGTGCAAGCCAATGAAATTGGTGGTGTTCATAGTGTGCATTACCGCTATCTGGCGGAGCAGGAATTGACCGAGTCTGAAAAAGCCTTGATTCACCATGAGGTTCCTACAGAATTTCAAGATGAAGATATTATTTATGTAGTTTATCGCAAGAAGGAGACTAACAGTCAACAACTTCCATACACAGGAAGTAAGGAGCTTGCTTTGGCAGGTCTTGGATTGGCAACAGCCTCACTAGCGGTTTTATTAGTTTCCAAGAAACACCGTAGTAAAGTACTTGGTATTCTGTTAATTAGCTCTATCGGCGTCAGCAATTTTGTACCTTTTACTGCCTTTGCATTTGAAAATAAAGAGTTACTTTCGTATAACCAAACTATTTCTGCATCTACCCATGAAGGTTTGGCTAAAGGTGTTATTCATATTGAAGGATATGAGTATGTTGGTTACTTTAAAGAATCAAAATCTAGTACCAATACAAGCAGTAAAAAAGGTGAGTCGGTAGTTGAAGAACCACAGACGGAATATACAGGCAAGATTGAAGCTAAAGGCACTCAGGAACCAGGCAAAGAGGGAGAGTCCTTAGTTCAAGAGCCACAGTCAGAATATACAGGCAAGATTGAAGCTAAAGGCACTCAGGAACCAGGCAAAGAGGGAGAATCCTTAGTTCAAGAACCACAGGCGGAATATACAGGCAAGATTGAAGCTAAAGGCACTCAGGAACCAGGCAAAGAGGGAG